>JAAUUR010000010.1 GCA_012031045.1 Leptolyngbyaceae cyanobacterium SM2_5_2 | reverse complement strand
GGGTGAATTCCACACCTGCGGGTACCATCCGGCTTTTTCCGCCACCTGAAACACCTGGGCGAAATGGTTACCCTGCCCGGCGTCTACCACGTAGAGCACTCGCTCGGCCTGGTCTTGCTGGGTGCGGTAGCGGATGGCGGCCAAATCCGTAGTGGCATAGTGTAGCCGCCGTCGGATTTTTGAATGATCAACGGCAGCGGGTCGCCGTCTTTATTGGTGAATCCCTCCGCAAACACCACCTTAGCGCCCTGGTCTTCCACCAACAGCCCCTGAGCTTCCAAATCCTTAACTACATCGGCTAGCAAAGGATTGTAGAAGGATTCGCCCCGTTCCTGAATTTCGATATCGAGGCGATTGTAGAGTTTTTGAAACTCCCGCCGCGATTGCTCGCAGAGGGTTTTCCAGGCGCGGGTGGCGGTTTCTTCGCCGGATTGCAGATCCACTACGGCCTCACGGGAGCGAGTTTTGAAGTCCTCGTCAGCATCAAATCGCTGTTTAGCTTGTTTGTAGAAGGTGGCTAGGTCGCCAATATCCACAGCGGATTCTGCTTCTAACGCGGCGGGGCAGACTTCCTTAAGATGGGTAATCAACATGCCAAACTGGGTGCCCCAGTCGCCCACGTGGTTGAGCCGCAGCACATCGTGGCCCATAAACTCCTGCACCCGCGCGATGGAGTCGCCAATGATGGTGGAGCGGAGATGACCGACATGCATTTCCTTGGCAATGTTGGGGCTGGAAAAGTCCACAATCACCTTCTGAGGCTGGCTGGCTGGGGCAACGCCTAACCTGGGGTCTGCCTGCATGGCCTTAAGCTGATCGGCCAAATAGGACGTCTTCAATCGCAGGTTAATAAAGCCAGGGCCAGCAATTTCCGGCGGTTCACAGAGGTTGCCAACATCCAGGTTATCGACGATTTGGGTGGCGATCGCCCTGGGGCTACTGGCCAGCGGCTTAGCCAACGACATGGCCACATTCGCCTGGTAGTCGCCAAACTTAGGATTTGTCGTAGGCACCAGAATGGGGTCGGCGCTGGCCCAGTTCTCCCCAAAGGCCGTTGCCATGGCCCGCTGCAACTGCGCCGTAAGCTGTGCGATTGTAGACTTCATGGTTAGTTGACCGACCTCAGCATTTACTCTCCCCAAACAACCTATGACTAGTGCTCATCTGCCCCAGCCATTGCTCCAGGCCAGCGCGATCGCCGCCCTGCCTGAAGCGGTATTCGTTCATCCTCTCAATCCTAAAGCAATCCGCCACGGCAAATCCCTGGGGGATGAAACCGGCTTACACCACATCGGCATTCACCTGGTGCGGGTAGAGCCCGGCCACGACTCGACCCAGTACCACGTCCACCAGGCTGAGGAGGAATTTATCTATATCCTGGCCGGTCGCGGGCTGGCAGACATTGGCGATCAGGTGGTAGAAGTCAGCCCTGGGGATTTTATGGGCTTTGCCGCCGGGAGCCTAGCCCACAGCTTGAGCAATCCCTTTGAGGAAGACCTGGTGTATCTCATGGGAGGGATGCGGCTGGATTTTGATATCTGCGACTACCCCAGAGTCAACACCCGCCTCTACCGGCGTGGTCTGCTCCAAAACTATACCGCCCTAGACATAGAGCAAGCCAGCACCTAAATCCTGCGAAAACGAGTCGGCCCAATCCTTGGCCCAGGTGCAGATGCCGATGTACGTCCTCCAGAGTTTTGGCCTCGCTATAGAGGCGTAGCACCGGTTCGGTACCGCTAAAGCGAATCAGCAGCCAGCTATCATCGGCCAGGGTGAGTTTATAGCCATCGATAGCGAGGCAATCTTTGACGGCTTTACCAGCAATCTCCGTAGGCGGCTGGGTGGCTAGCTGATCGAGCAATTTGGCCCGTACTTCCATGCTAGCCAGGGGCAGGTCAATGCGGTCGTACTCAGAGAAGTAGCCGGTCTTATCTTGCAGGAGGCGGTAGTAAGCGCTCAAATCCAGTCCGGAGGTAACTACCGCTTCTAGCACGTAGAGGGCTGACATCAGAGCGTCGCGTTCGGGGATGTGGTGGCCATAGCCGATGCCGCCGGATTCTTCGCCACCCAGCAACACGGCGGCTTCTTGCATACGGTCGGCAATGTACTTGTAGCCCACGGGAGTTTGGTAAAGCGTCAACCCATGCAGCTCGGCCACAGCCGGAATCAGGTTAGAGCCACTGATGGTCTTAACAATTTCACCGCTGTAGCCACGACGGGTTTTGAGATGGTCGATTAAAACCGGAATCAAAATTTGGGAGCTGAGGAACTGGCCGTTACCGTCTACAGCCGCGATGCGATCGCTGTCTCCATCAAACACCAACCCCACTTTAACCCCGCCGTTGGTTGGTTGGTAATCCTTCACGGTATCGAGCAGTTCTCCCAGGTACTTAGGCAGCGGTTCTGGAGGATTACCGCCAAACAGTGGGTCAGCCTGGCGGTGCAGCTCATGGACGCTTTCTTCACCTAGCAGCCTGGGTAGGCCGCCGGAGGCTGAGCCGTACATAACATCCGCAAAAACCGTCAGCTTGCCACTAGAAATAGCCGCCTGAATTGCAGCTACATCCACTTCAGCCTGGAGGGCGGCGCAGTAGTCAGGCCAGGGGTCAAAGGTGGTGAGCTGCCCCTTTAGGCCAATTGGCGCTGGGGGGGTGGGCAGCAGCGCCTCAACCTGCTGTGTCACCTCTGGGGAAACGGAGCCCCCAAAGGCTCCCTTGATCTTAAGCCCGGAGTAGGCAGGGGGGTTATGGCTGGCTGTAATCACAATTGCTCCCAGTAGCCCTTGATGTTTGGCCGCAAAGCTGAAGGCGGGAGTTGGTGCATACTCCTGGGAAAGCCACACATCGAACCCCTGCTCTGTGATGGCCTCAGCGGTCGTGCGGGCAAACTCAGCGGAGAGGAAACGGCGATCATACCCCACGGCTATGGTGCGGCTACCCGTCGTTTCCCCAAAGCAGCGATGCAGCACATGGGCCGATATTGCCGCCACCTGGGCCACCCGCTCAAAGGTAAAATCGGCGGCGATAATACCGCGCCAGCCGTCGGTACCAAATTTGATGGGCTTGGGAGTAGCCGGAATCGGGCCAGTAGTTGCTGCCATAACCAATTTCCAAACGACAAAGCAGGGGGAGAGCAAACCGTTTCGTCTGTAAGTTTACCCAGCCCATTGCCAGTCTGCACGGCTCGAGGGCGTTGCGGGGAGAGATTTCATCTAGCTTTGGGGATTACTGAAAGTTTTCAAAGGATGGACGCTAATATCCTGACCGGGCTTTCACGGCTTGAAAACTAATTGTCTTCAGGCTCTAGTCGAGCCCCTGGAGGACGTGTTGGCTGGTCAACAGCGCATTGAGCCCTACTAAGCCCTGGAACCGTCCCTGTTGGGCGGTCATGCCCAGGGCAATGGCAGAGGCTTGGGGAGAATTGCGCACAAACCGAGGCGAGGTGTTGATGTAGACAACGGCGCTGTTAATCAGGCGAGTGAACTGATGGGCCTCTTGGTAGCTCTCGGTCACCAAACTATTGGCGTGGCCGCTGCTGTAGCGGTTGATCCAACTGGCGGCGGCGTCTATGTTGTCAACTCGGCCCAGGGCCACAGTTTTTGACAAAAACGGCTGGAGCCAATCGTCAGGCTGGGTCAGCTTGAGGTTGGCCAGGTCAGCTACCATGGCCGCATCTCCCAGTACCTCAAAACCCTGATCCCACAACGTGCTGCACAGTTGGGTAACGGCGGAACTGCTACAGCCAGGATGGATCAGCACCTTCTCAATGGCATTAACCGCGTCGGGTTCACCATGATGGCTATCCAGCACCATATGCATGACCGTATCCAAACTACCGGAGGCCGACCAGTAAAGGTAGCCGTTGCCCATCACCGTGGGTAGCACCGGTACCGCCGCCTGGCGAATGACCTGTTTAACCAAGCTAGGCCGTCCGTAGGGGATAATCAGCGCCACCCCACGATCCTGCAACAACCAGGAGCGGGCCGCGTCACTCTGATCCTCAGCCAGGGAGAACAGGCAGGCGGCGGGCAAATTAACCTGGTCAAGGGCTTGATGGAGTACCTGTAGAATGACTCGATTGGTTTGACTGGCCTCATTACCCCCCTTGAGAATCAGGCCGTTGCCGGTACGAATGCACAGCCCGGCCATGATCATGGCTAGTTCTGGAAATGCCTCGTATACAAACGCGACCACCCCCAGCGGCATAACCTGGCTATAGCCCGTGACGGTTTTAGTCAGGCGGCTAATGGGCGGTGGGCTCAGCCCACGGGGATCGCCCAGGGTGGCCAAACGACGCAGGATTTTGCTGGCAATGTTGAGGCGTTCGGGGGTGAGCTTAAGCCAGTCTAATACCAGCTCAGGCACGGCCATGTCTAAGCTGGCCTCTAAATCGAGGGTGTTAGCCTCTAAAATTTCGTCCTGGGCATCATCTAAGAAACTGGCCAGTCTTTCTAGCAGTTGGCTATGAACGTCGGCCCCAGCTAGTCTGAGTTGATAGCTAGCCTGAGATACCTCACTGAGGGCAGCGCTCAAGTCTGCCTGGGATGCAAAGGTGACCATAGCCTAGCGCCGGGAAGCCACCCAGAACATGGCCACCAGCAGAGAGGATACGGCTAGGGTGGTCAGTAAACGGGTGGCGGTTTGGGTACCCTGGGGCGACTGGAGGGTGGCTAACAGGAGGAAAAATATCATTAACCCGAAGGATGCCATCACCAGCAGCGGCACATAGCTCACGCTGAGAGATGAGCGATCTAGCCGCCATTGCTGGCCGGTCCAGCGCCAGGAACGCTTGTAGGGGTAATGGGTGGAAAGCTGCTCGATCACGTAGCCGTCATCCTGCACAACGAAAATTTGCTGGCAGCGATCGCAGCCAAACGCCTCAGTCAGCGTAATTGGCTTAATGCGACCATTGCGGCGGCAGGGGCAGGGATAGTCCGCGTTTTGATCAATCTTCTGGCTCTTGTAGGTACGCACAGCAACGCAGAGAAGTTAGGAGCAAAGCAAAGGATAATTTTTCACACCCATTCTGACACATTAACCAACTCATCTTGGGAAGACAAGTGGGGATCATGCCAGGGCTAGAGATTCAGCCAGAAGGGCAAGGATGCCGTTAGGGCGGCGGGCGTTAAAATGGCCCATCTCAAGGTGAGTCGTTGGTCTGCAATTGCTGACTCAGCTTTAAAAATGTATTAACTGAGCCTTGAAAATCCATAGAAACCCATGATATTACAAGGGCTGTGACACGCCTTTGAGCCTCTGGGGCGGCATGGTGAATATTCTATTGTGGTTAACCGCCGGGTGCTGTCCAAACCACCTTCATTAGACACAACCTTCATTAAATTCACAAAATAGGGATTACTTATGGTTACTGAGCGGCTGGATTTAGCGGTGAAGAACTTTCAGCACATGAACCAAATGGTAGAGCGCTACACCCGTCTTTGCCGCGCCTACGTGCAACTATCCGAGCGGTTCCATCAGCTGGATGTTGAGCACATGACCCTGAAAGGGCAGATGGTGCCCTTACTCAAGGCTCTGAAAGCTCAGCAGGCTCGGATGCAGCAACTCCGGGCTGATAACGAGGCGCTACAGCAAGCCCTGGAGCATCAAACCACACAGCATCGTCAGGAAATGCAAACCCTGACAACGGCCTACGAAGACCGCTTACAGACCCTTGCCCACCATGTAGACGAGCTAAGACCCCTGGAAGCGCTGCTGTCTTCTCAGGCTTACCAAGAGTTAGAAACCGCTGAAGAGCAAATGGAGTTGGTGGAAGCCACCCTGCAAGAGATGGATGAAGACAGCTCTCCAGATCTCACCGATGACGAGAAGGTGCTGCTGTCGGCGTATCAGGCTGATCCCGATGGTTTTTTGGCGGCCCCTGCTGGCCCGGAGCCGCAGCGAGCGATGGTCGGAGCGAGTGCTGAAGAGCCAGAGCCAGTACCCAGCATGTGGCACTAACTACTACGATGAGCGCCCCCTAGAGGAAGCGTAGAGCACCAGGTTGCCCACCAGCCAGTTGATCAACCCGCCCCGGTAGGGGGCACAAAGGGTCTGGATGTGAGCCTCTGAATAGCGGTGATGGCGCAGGCTGAGAATATTGCCATAGACTCCGTTGGAGTAAAAAGGCGTTTCCTCAGCCAGGTTCAGCTTCTGCAAGTCAAATACCTTAGGCCGTGAACCAGGCGCGTAGTCGATCATAATACTGAAGTTGTAGCCTCGCTGTTGTAGGGTCTTTAAACAGTCGAGGGTGCCGGCCAAGAACTGGGGAGACCAGCCGCTCTGCCTCTGGGCGTAGCTGCTGCCGCCGCCGTATTCAAACATCACGATTTCAGGTAAAAGAGCATCGGGTAAAGCGCTGAACTGCTTAATAACAACTGGTTCCCAACCCTCAATGTCAAGCTTAAAGGCCGTGATTTGGGAGGCTTGCACTCGCTCTAGCAAGCCAGCTAAATCGAGGGTAGGCACGGTCTGGGTGCGCCCTGAGGCCCCAAACCAATCCGCCGATAGGGAGCTAAAGTTGGCGTTGGCAACACTGGCAAATTGCCCCAAATGCAAGGTTTGGGTACCCACCTGATCGGATAGGCAGAGTTCTAAAAGCTGAATACCGTGGCGTTGGCTAATCGCCCTGAGTTGCTCCGTCGGGGCAGGTTCCACCGCCACCGTGGTAAAGCCAAGCTGGGCAAATAGCTCACAGTAAAAGGCAAAAGTACCCACCCCCACATCAACACACAGGCCCTGACGGTGAGGATCCAGCTCCGGCAAAAGATACTGCAACAGGGCTTGGCAACAGGCTTCAACGCGCATAGGGCTCTCGCCTAAAAGGTCATGGGTGCAATCGGCTCAATGGTAGGATCGTAGCCGCCCACCTGGCTAGTCCGCAGCACCCAGACAGAGGCTCCGTACTTAAGGAATTTCTGGGCCACCACATCGTTGGCCTTGCGGGGCAGCACCGTGCGCCAGCTCCCCAGGCCCATCAACAGGTTACGGATGGGCTCGTCTTCAATGGAGCTACCCAAGTTGAACTCATTCTGTTCCCAGTCGGGACGGAGGTTGCCCAGGGGCTGGAGGGTTTGCTTCATATCGTTACCGAAGGCCCGAATTTGCTGAAACGGGGCAGCCTGGTCAGGGTGGTGATTAGCCCACGCCTGTAGTTCGGCATCGTGGTCAGACAGACCCCTGGTCAAACTCTGTAGGCTGGCAAAGAGAGCCTGGTTAGAGTCCTGGGAGCAGTTATTAGATGGCCCAACGAAGGTGCCCCCCGTGCCGTCGCCAATCCGGTAGCGGGCGGTCATGGCTTGCAGATGGGCTTCCATGCCGCGTAGGGGGGAGTAGCGTCTGTCGTCGAAGTCGTAAAACCGGCTAAAGGCCTCGAGTTTAATCAAAATATCGCAGGTGGGCCGGGTGCCCAGCCAGCCCCGCTGGCGATCGCCCTGGTAGCGCGTCCAGTGCAGGGTGCCGGCAATTAGCCCGTCGATGTTGTGGCAGTAGACCTGGTAGTAGCGGATGTCAAACCGTAGTTCATCTGCCAGGGGATCGCGCACCACCTCTGCCCGACCGTAGGCAAAGTGACCGAAGAAAATCGGACTGAAGGCGGCGGGCTCCTTCTTCTCGCCGCCAATACCGCCGTAGTTGTGGAGTAGCAGCAGGCGATCGCCCTCTCGCCAGTCAGCGATTGCTGCGGTAATGGCCTCTGGTTGGCCATTATCTAGGGTAGTGCAGAGCACCGAGCTGACCTTCCCCTTCTGGGTTACCACATCGGCCCAGGATTCCTGCCGAAGATAGCGGTAGGCTGGCTTGCGCCCCCCAAACAACACCCGATCGGGCTGGAGCCGAAACAACGCTTGTGGGCCAAGGGCCTGCACCACAAAGGTGCCAGCACTATTCTGAGCGCCGTAGATGTACCAACCGAGCTCGTTATGGGGCGATCTCGCCAGCCCCTCGGTCACAGAAGGATAGCTACCGTAGGCTTCCATCAGGTTGACGGGGGGGAGGCTGACTACCTCCTCTGGGCCATCAAAGGTACGGCTGGCCCGGTTAAAATGGCGCACCCGAAACTGATCTGTCCCGGCAATGGGCTCGACAAATTGCACCAGGCCGTAGTAGCGCCCGGTCACTTCCATGGGTTGGCTGGTGATGCGCAGGGTAACGCCATCGGCCCCCGTCACCACCTCTGGCTGCTCGACTGCCACAATCATGTCGTCCTCAGGTAGTGAGCCAGCTAGGGACTCCAGTGGATCCACCTGGAGCCAGTGATTTAACCGCAGCGGGTGGATCGCTCCGTTGACGCGACTGCTATGTTCGGCATCGGCGCTGAAGTGTAAATCCTGGGTAACGGCCTGGACAAACTTTTGGGTGATGGGATGGTCGGCCCAGCCCAGCTTGACAACCTGACCGACTAACCCCTGATGCTCGTCCGGTGCCCGGTGAATTTCGTAGTAGACGCCCTTAAACCGCTCGGCTTTAGGTGGCAAAATCAACCGGCCAATCCAATCACTGATAGGGACGTAGCGACTAGGGTCAGGACGCAAATGTAGGGGATAGCTCTGGGGCTGCACCAGCGGGTTAGCCTGAAACACATCGTAGTTGCTGGGCTGGCGCTTGCTCTCCAGCAGATCGGTGTCTAGGATGTCGCCCTGCAGAACGGCATTGATGGTATCGATGGTCTGTTGGAGGGAACTGCGACCATCGGCCAGTGTCAGCTTAGGATCCAAAATACCCCCCGGCACCTGATGGCCGACTGGCCCCATCGGGATAAAGGTAATTTTGCCCCGCCGTTTAGCCCGGTTCCAGTAGGACAGGGGAAACAGCTTCCACCGGCCTGGAAACATCTTAGGGCCAATGCGTTCTACCGTGTCTTTCTCGCCAACCAGGTGGTAAAGATGTTCCAGCTTGAGAATATTGATGTTGGCACTGATCACTCCGCCCAGGGAAATCACATCAATGGGGGCACCGATGGCCCGCTTTAGATAGGGGGCATTCGCACAGGACATCTGGCCACCGCCGCTATAGCCAATGAATGTAATTGGTGTGCCGCTACCCAGTTGATAGCCATTTTTAACCAGGCCGTTGTACACCACCTGAGCCATGCCCTGGTTGTAAAGGGGGCCGTAGCGCTTATCGGCAGAGACCCCGACGATCAACACGTTGCGGATATTCACCAGCAGGCCCAGAATGCTGGCTGGATTGGCGAACCGTAGCTTATCCGCATAGCGCCATAGAAACGCCAGGGGCCGATCCTCATCCAGCGGGGCGTTCATCACCGAATAGGGCATGATGCCCCGCACCAGGGCCACGTCCTGGGGTAGGGTAGGGGCCAGGGTATCGAGAAATTCTTCAATATCGGGCAGGTATTCAAAATTAGACTTGCCAATGCCGTCTAAATAAACCACATAGCGGCTAAAACGCTGGTCGGCCAGGGCGGGCTGGGCTAATTCTCCTGCATTTACGGTGGTATTGATCTCGTCATCATACCAGCCGGCCCACCAGCCGAGGGTTTCGAGGGGGGCTAACAGGCCAGCAACCACCAGGGCCACCACACCAATCCACACCAGGCTCAGCACAAACTGCACTATGTTGGGGAAGGTGGCAAACCAGCCAAACCACCACTCTCGCAGTGGGCGCAGCAAGATCAGCACCACAACGGTTACCAGGGCCATCGCCAGCAGCCCCAAAATTGTCTTGGCTGTACCATCCAGGCTGCGCTGGTGACTCTTCTCTAAATCGACCGCAGGGAGAGCGGCAGAAGCTGCCATTGGCACAGCTCCCGCTGGGGCCATGGGCGGCTGAGGCCCGACCCGCTCAGGCACTCCATCGCTGGGGTTCACCCTCGCCAATTGGTGGCTCAGCTGCTCTTGCCAACGGGTAGAAACCTCAGCCAGATCGCTGCGGATAGACGCTGTAATTTCGCGGCGGCTGGTCATTAAATCTACCCCGGCGGCCTGGTTGGCAATGCGTTTGCCCAAGTTGGCAACGGGCCGACCTACTGTATTTTGCAGCACTTGCAGAAGGATCCAGCCAAAGGCTACATACCCAAAGGCATTACCAGTGCCAACGCTGGTAATGGCCCCAAAGCCCACCACCATAGCCAGCAAATTCCACATTGACAGCAGGTTGAGGATGGGCAAGCCCAGGTAGGGCAGTGCGCCTAAAAAGCTAAACAAGAGGGGCGCGTAGGCTAGCCCCAACACCGTCACCAGGTCGTCAAAAGACACCTTAACTGACCAGGGAGCTAGGGTAATCAGCCAGGTACTCAGGACTAGGGCTAAAAAGCCAAAGGTAAAAAGAACCGCGTTAATGAGCAGGCTAATTACGAACCGACCAGGCTTGACCTGGTTGACAAACAGAATAATGCTCTGGCCAATGCCCTGGGATAGGCCCGCTAGCAGCACCACCACCAGCGCAAATCCTAGACCCTGGGGCACGGTGGTAACAATCCGAAAAGCCTCTTCGTTGAGGGCAAAGACGTACCCTAACACTTCCCAAAAGCGGTCTAACATTGGCCTTATGCTCCAGTTCTGCGATGTGATTTTACTTCACACCCCCGCCTTAAAACTTGGCCGTTAGATTAAATCAAGGTTTCCGAAGCAAGCCTTGATGACCAGACTAGGCCTAACATTCCTGTTACCCCGCCTGATAGCTCAGAGATCGGCGCTTGATAAACGTACTAATTTCTGACTCGTTACCGCCCATCTACCCATTCACCTGCACACGCATCCACTTACCCCGATCAAGGCATTATAGTTACGCCAGTCCTTAATCCCTTTACCTAGTACTCTGCGGCGGAAATAACCAGCCTACTTGCCAAAGCGAAAACCCTGGCGCAACATGACATTCCATTTCCGCCTTCTGCCTTCTTACTTCTGCCCTTCGGTACTAGCCTGGTCGGTCGAACCCGATTAGTAGTAGTCGTATTCACTCACTGGGTTGACCGGGTCGGGGGCAAAGGCCAGCCACAGCGGAAACTGGAGCAGCGCCAGACTGATCACCGACTCGGCCTCGTCCACCACAATCAATGGTAGGCCGCCCTCGGCAGTAATGCGTTCGGCCCGCTGGGCCAGGGGTTCTGGGGCATCAAACAGCATCATCCCCTGGCCAGTGCCAAAGTCTGCCCGCGAAATGCCCAGGCAGTCTTGCAGGCCGCGTCGCCATTCTCCTAGGCGCTCAGGACTGTTGGAGAGCACCAGCGTCCGCAGACGAGGGCCATAGAGAGTGAAGAGAATAGAAATGGCGGCTGAGGCCACCAGCACATTTTGCAGACGGCTGCCCATGCTTTTGACTGCACCGCGCCCCCCTTGGGCAAAAAACCAGTTTGAAACCCGCTCCGCGTGGATAGGCTCAAAGGTGCGCCGCAGTTGCCAGACTGGGCCGTAGTAGTCGGGCCGCATCCGGTACTGGTCGAGCAGGCTGCGAACCCGCTCCGTCTGGTCTTGAAAGGTACTAGGGGCAAAGCCCAGGGTAGGCGCAGCGGCCTCGGGTTGGGGGCGGGGGCGACGGTTGCCGGTTTGAATCACCTCTGGCTCAGGGGGTAGGGCCTGGGGCGCAGGCCCAGGGGCCATGTTTAGCTGTTCTGCGGCCATTGTCAGGTCTTGCAGACTGCCTACCAGGTAATCTTTAAACCCCTGCACCCGCATCGCTAGATCCTGGGAGGCTCCGGCAAAGGTCGTTTTCATCTCGGCCTGGATGCGCTCCTGTCGTCGCTCCAGCTTTTCGATTTCGGAGTGGAGGGTACGCTTGCGCTGTTCCAGTTCCACGGTGCCTTGCTCGACCATGCGGCGCAGATCGCTCTGGACTTTTTGGAACTGGTCTTGGGTGAGGCGGTTATAGGTAGTTTGCAGGTCAGCGATGCTGCGTTTGAGGTCTGCCTCTTGCTGCTTCAGACCTTCGATCCGGGTACTCCAGTCAGACTTAAGGGATGACGAGTCAGCCATGCCCGACGCTGTGGTCGTTTCTCCAGTGGCTCTAGGCGTGGCCGCCATGAACGACTCTGATTTAGGTAACTCGTCGGCAGTCATGGAGATCCTATTACGTGACTGTTGCCAGCCTATCAGATGGCTGATGGGTTCAGCGAATTAGGGTGCGCTGATCAGATTGGGGCAGTGGGCCTCAAGGCAGGTGCGTAGCTGAGTTGGGCTAAAGAGAATGGGCAAAAAGTGGATGCTGTTAATTTCTCGGAAGTAAAACAAAATCGGCACGGGCGGCCAAAAAATTTCCCAATGTTGCCATTCTGCGTAGGGAAAGTGGCGGATCAGGGTGCTACCCCGGTAAATGTCCAGCGCAGTATCCGTGAAGCGGAGCCGTAGGGTCAGCGCCTGCACCAACAAAAATACCCCAAATAGTCCGACCAGGCCCGTTAGTCCTAGCTGTAGCCAGGGGCGGGCTACCTCCTGACTCGTTGAGCCGGTCAGCCAAAATTCCAGCACTCCCAGCAGCAGGGCTACCCCAATCAACACCAGGGGGATGCGATAGCTGGGAGCCAGTTCAGTAGTAGCAGCAGTCGTAGAGGTAGAGGTCACGGGTTCAAAGATAATCAGTATCAAGGAAATGCAGAGGCTACCGAGTAGCTTGCCTACCTAAAGTATAAAGGAATGGTTTTCTAGAGATGAATCCTTCGCTGCAGCCGTCCCCACCCACCCCACCAGCCGTGTCGGGCCTTTGGCTAGCCCTGGTGGTGGGCAATAGCCGCCTCCATTGGGGAGCCTTTGAAGCCGAGCAATGGCTAGATGGATGGCACACGCCCCACCTCTCCCCGACCCAGGCCAGGAGCTTACAGGCCAGCGGATTTGCTGCGGCCAGTTGGCAGTCCCTGGGGATTTCCCCGCCGTTACTAGAAAATAGCCAGGTCTACTATCCCGAACTTTGGCTGGCCTCGGTGGTTAAGGCTCAGGCCAACCTCTGGCAAGGCTATACCCACTTGCATCCCATTCACACGGCCCAGGTGCCCCTGGCTGGAACCTACGCCACCCTGGGGGTAGATCGGGCGCTTACCCTTTAGGAGCCGGAGTCACCTACGGCTGGCCAGTGCTGGTGGTAGACTGTGGCACCGCCCTGACCTTTACCGCTGGAGACGACGATCAGTTCCTGGGCGGAGCCATTACGCCGGGATTAAAATCCCAGCTCAAGGCTCTCCATGAGAGCACCGATGGCCTGCCGCTGCTGTCTCCAGAGGCTATCACCCAACCTAACCGCTGGGCCATAACCACCGCTGAAGCCATGCTCAGCGGCGTTGTCTACACCCAGCTTGCGAGCATTCGAGACTTCCTGGCCGATTGGTGGGCCAGATTCCCTGTCGGTCGGGTGGTGCTAACTGGCGGTGATAGCAAAGCCGTTGTGGCTGGGCTAATCGTCACCGATCAAGCCTTAGCTGAGCGCCTCCACCTTGACCCTAACCTAATGTTTTGGGGGCTACGAGCCTGCCGTCAACGACCATCTACAGCCCTCTAATGCGCGCCTGGTGGGCTGCTGCATCGGTACCCCGGCCAGTGTTGGCGTAGGTGCCCTCAGCGTTGAGAGCCTGGAGATTGCTGACCCGGTTACCGGGGTTAGGGTGAGTGCTCAAAAACTCAGGCGGGCTACCCCCCTGGCGTTCCAGCTTTTGCATGAAGGAAATAAAGCCATTGGTGTCATACCCGGCCCGACCCATATTGTGGAAACCTCGCCGATCTGCGTCATACTCGGCTTCGCGGCTGTTGGGCAGTTCTAGCGCCAGCTGCATCCCCAGGTTAACCAGAGTATCCTGGCGTACTTCCAGGGCACCGGCAATGCCGCTGGCGATGGCGGCCTGCTGCATCCGCTGAATTACGTGGCGGCCTGTAATGTGGCCAATTTCGTGGGCCATGACTCCGGCCAGTTCAGCTTCGTTGCTAGCCGCTTTGATTAACCCGGTGTGGACGTAGACAAAACCACCCGTGGTGGCAAAGGCATTGATGCTGTCATCGGCTACTACCTGGAACGTGTAGGGGAGGTTGGGGCGATCGCTAGTAACCGCCAGGCGCTGCCCAATTTCGTTAATGTACTGGTTAACGGCTGAATTGGCTGTATACATCCGCACACCGCTAGCCTTAAGCTGCTGGTCGATCTGGGTACCCAGGACCACCTCATCGCGCTCAGAGAGATTGCTCAACTGCACGTAGCGAATGCCCTGAAAGATCAAATCAAAAATACTGGCCTGGGAAGTGGTTGGCGTCGCCAGCCCAAGGCCCACCGCTAGCACCAAGGCCATCAAGCCGTAGGCAAGCCGTCGATAGAATATCTGAGAAAATTTAGTCAGCTCTGAAAACATAGTTGTGCCCCAATTGACTAATTGCAACCGGCCCACAAACCATTGCCAGAACTAGCTTCTGACAACAGCAGGCTAAAGAAAAGACGCACAAAGTATCTCAGAAGTGCCGCCCTATGCTTCAATGGTATCGGCTTCTAGTCTGCTATGCAGATACCCTGAGGTTAGATTTTTCTGAGGCTCTGAGAGTACCCACCGCTATGGCGCTAATTGACTCAAAAGGACGACTGTTTGGCAAAGTTAGCATCCTAGATCTGGGTGCAGCGCTGATTATTTTAATGGTACTCTTCGGAATTTTTCTATACCCCGGCACGGGTGGCTCGGTCGCTCAGGTGGGGGCACTACCAAGCCCGTTGAGGTGGATGTCATGGTACGCGGTCTCACCTCTTCGGATCCGGAGGGGCTGTTTAATACTATCAAGTCGTCTGAAACCACGAACATCATTATTCGCAACCAGCCCTACGGCCAGGTCAAGGTCAAAGATGCTCGTCTACTGCCCCGCAGCACCGCTGTGCCCCAGCCCGATGGCACCGTTAAGGCATTGCCCGACCCCCGCCCAGAACTCAACTACACCATCGATATGTTGATTACTCTGGAGGGCGAGGCCCAGATTACCGATACAGGGCCAGTTTTCGGTAACAGCAAGGTCAAAGTCGGTACGCCCATTGAGCTAGACGGCGACCTCTACAATTTCAACACCAGCGCGGTGGATGTCCGTGTGCTGGAGGGGCAATCCTCAAACGCTTCCTAAGCGTCAAGGGATAGAGTTTCCGGGCTGAATTGTGGCTTAAATTAGGAATTCTCTGGTTAAATTGCCCTGTCGCGAACGCTGATTTGGGCGCTGCTCTTCTTTATTACTTAGGTCTTTGCCGTCATGGTTGCTGCTCCTGCTGTCTCAACTCAAACTGACTGGTTTGCCCTGGCTGACCAGGCTCTAGCTGGGGAAATCATCAGCCGAGCGGCATCCCACAGGCTGCTGTCTGCCCCTGATCCTGAGCTTCTGGAACAACTGGCGGCAGCCTATCGAGTGCGACGGCATTACTGGGGTAATCGGGTGCGGCTGCACTTTTTGCTCAACGCCCAGAGCGGCCTTTGCCCAGAGGATTGCCACTACTGCTCGCAATCCAAAATTTCCACAGCTGATATTGAAAAGTATCCATTTCTGGCCCAGGAGAAAATTCTAGCCGCGGCAGAGCGAGCCTATACGCTCAAGGCAGGCACCTTTTGTCTGGTGATTTCGGGGCGATCACCCTCTGAGCGCGTCTTTGAGCAAGTTTTAGAGACTGTTCATGAAGTCAAAGCCCGCTACCCCATGAAGCTTTGTGCCTGCTTGGGGCTGCTGAATGACGATCAAACCCGGCGGCTGGCGGAGGCAGGGGTAGACCGGGTTAACCACAACCTCAATACCTCTGAAGCTCACCATAGCGACATCTGCACCACCCACACCTTCAAAGACCGGATGGCCACCCTTAAGGCCGTTCAGTCCGCTGGCATCACCACCTGCTCCGGCGGCATCTTTGGCATGGGCGAATCCCACGATGACATCATCGACATGGCCCTGACCCTGCGCCAGTTGAACGTCACCAGTGTGCCCCTGAACTTTCTGATTCCCATTCCAGGTACGCCCTTTGAGGGCCGACAGCAGCTAACGCCGACCCAGTGCTTACGGATTCTTTGTCTGTTTCGTCTGCTGTTGCCCAGTCAAGAAATTCGCATTGCGGGCGGGCGAGAAGTGCAGTTGCGGCAGCTTCAGCCCTTGGGCCTGTATGCGGCCAATTCCATCTTTATCGGTGACTATTTGACCACGCCCGGCCAGGCGGCAAGAGCAGATTTTGAGATGATTCGCGATGCCGGTTTTGTACTGGAAGGGCAGATGGGGGAGAAATAGAATGGGATTAACCACAAGACCTCTCCAATACTTGTCAGAGTAAGGGCTGAAGCCCTTACTACGAGCCCATCAAAAAATCTTGTCTGGAGAGGTCTAAAGTTGCACAAATAACCTTCTGCCTTCTGCCTTTTTTCACGTCAGCAAGGCTCTTACCTGTTGGCGACAGTCGCGTAGCGCCTGACTTCTGCCGATCAAAAGGCTTTGCTGAAGAGCGGTAGACACCAGATTGGCTACCGGCAGACCAGGAAAGCTGGGGCTGGCCTCAAGGGATTGATACTGTCCTGAGATGAGCCCGTAAATTTTTAGCTGGCCCGCTTCGTAGCACCACAGCTCCATTACCCCCAGCGCCGCATAGGCGGTGACTTGAGTTTTAGATGTGACGTCAACCTCAATCGCTAAATCTGGGGGTGGATCTACGGCCAGGTTAATCCGTCGTTTGCCACGCATCTGGGCATGATTTTCGATGTAGAAGCATTGGTCAGGTTCTAGGCCACTGTCCATGTCTTGACGCTTAAAGGTGGTTGAACCAAAACATTCACAGTCTAGACCTAGCTCATCCAGCAGAAGTTTAACAACGTCACCAATTAGCTCTTTGTCAACTTCGTGCTCTGGCGTTGGCATTCTAATTTCCAGGGTACCGCGATGGTAAGCAATCCGAGACGCTCGATGGTCTCCCAGTTCTGAGAGGATAGCGTCAAAATTTTCCCAGCTTAAGTCCTCAATTAACAGTCGCTGGCCTGCTGGCACGCTAAGTTGTTGTAATTGCAGAGTAACCATGCTGTTGACCTGGATAAGAAGCTGGTGCTGTTGCTGTAGTTAAGGTAAGCCGTAGGCTTAGTTAGCGCATGATTGGGTAACTAAATGCACCAGGCTATCCACCAGCCGCTTAGGTTCCATGGGCATAATGGCCTCACCATGCATCACCCGCTGAGACATCACAAAAAAGACGGTAGAGCCAATCAAAATGCGGGCGGTGGCTTCGGGGTCTGGCAGGTTGAGTTCTGGGTGATCGCTTAGGTAGGCCGTGAGTTGGTCTACGGCGGGTTTGGTTAAGTTTTCCACAAAGGCCTGGGCCAGTTGCGGAAACCGGCCCGACTCACCAGCCACCAACCGCACAAAGTTTTGATAGTCGATATCGTGAAGTTCACTTTCAATAGCGTTCGTGACCAGCTTACGAATTACCACGTCGGGAGAGCCTTCTAGGGCATGGCCACCCGTTACCTGCTCACACCGGGCCTGAGCTACATACTTAATCAACGCCCGAAATAGCCCTTCTTTATCCTGAAAGTAGCTGTATACCGTAGGCTTAGATACGCCAGCCGTCGCGGCTACCCGATCCATACTGGTACCCGCATAGCCATAGTGCAAAAATTCCTGCATGGCTCCCTGCAAGATTTGAACAGCCTTTTCATTTAACTCTAACGGCCCTTGAATCACCCGCGCCATCCTTCTCCTGTGTACTCTATTCGCTCTATGCGCTCCGATCTGTACTCCGCTTGAGTTCGGGATCAGCCCAGTTAACGCGTTAGTGGCTTAACCAAAGACGTTGACTGAAAACTCCCGATCGCGCTGTTCATTACGTGCTCAACTTATTTTACCGAACCGTTTAGTTTTATTGGAAGGAGTAAAAAACGCTACGCTAAACTCGTGCCCATGGTGCTGGCCTCAGCTCAGGGTGGTTGCGGCTTTTTTCTCGCATAGCGCAGTTTTGGGCCAATGGCTAGCCCCGCCCAAGCTATAGCGGGGCTATGCTGGATGAAGCTAAACTTCGGGTGCTGCCGTTGCCTTATCATACTCCCGCCTATGACACCCGCCCCCAACGCAACGACTTCTCTTTACCCGACCCGGCACCAGGTTAAGGGCTGGGTGCAGCGGCTGATTAAAAAAAGGCTGGCTCAAGGTTTTTTTGGCGGGCCTGTGGATAACCTTTGTGGCGGCCCACGTCGCTACCGATTCACTGCCGTCCCAGTTGCTAGATCGAAGACTGCAAACACTGTTCTTTGAAATCCGTGGCCCCAAGGCAGCCCCCGATAATATTGTGATTCTAGCGATGGATGACGAGTCCCTCTCGCAGGCTGAATACTACCAGACTGCCCCAGCGCAATATCCTGAACTGGCCCCTATTGCTACAGCCCCACCCCAGCGACGGGCCTACGCCATTGCCATTGAACGGCTGATGGAGGCCGGAGTAAAGGCTGTAGCGGTGGATGTTCTGTTTTTCACTGATAGCGGCTATGGGTCAGCAGACGACGCAGCTCTGGCTACGGTGCTAGAACGCTATGGCGATCGCGTCGTCTTAGCGGCTACCTACGACGATGCTAACCTGCGCCAGGGGGCGCTCATCCGCCCTTTGCAACCCGTCTCAACCTTCCTGAACACGCCAGCTCAAACCGGCACCATAAATTTTCCCCGCGATGCCGATGGCCGCATTCATCGCCACGGACGAGCCTATCTTGAGGATCTGCAGCGGCTCCTGGGGGATATCGAAGACGCTAGCACCTTAGACAGTGAGCTTGGCCGCATCCAATCCTTTGCGGAAGCAACCCTGAGTGCGGCTCAGGTGGAGTATCCGGTTCCCCGCGGCCAGTTTCTCAATTTCTACGGCCCAACTCGTTCCTTTGACCATGTGCCCTTCTGGTACATTCTGGATGCCGACCCCTGGGCTAACCAACTCGATAATGGCCGCTACTTCCAAGACAAAATTGTGCTGATTGGGGCTACGGCTAAGCCCCTGCAAGACTTTCATCGTTCCCCCTTTTCGGGCACGTTACTCCATCGCGAACTGATGGCCGGCGTAGAAATCCTCGCCAATGATGTCGCTAATTTGCGGGCTGGTAGTGCCCTGCAACAAATGATTGGGCCTCCCTGGCTGCGGGCGGTTTTAGTGTTTTTTACGGGGGCCGGGTTTGGTCTATTGCTCTGGCGGTTTAACCGGCCCATTGCGCGCCTGGGGTGGACAGCGGCGATCGCCAGCCTCTGGTTTTGGCTCAGCTACACTGCCTTCGCCATGACTGGGAACTTGTTACCCACCGGTGCGCTTATCCTGGGCTTTATGGTGATTGGTGGAGCCTTCATCGTGGCCGACATCATCACCGAGCACTTCCGTAAGCAGCGCCTGCGCCAAACTCTGGAACAGTACGTGACCTCCCCCATTGTGCAGGAAATTATCAGTCAGCAAGACGACCTGCAAGACCTGCTCAAGCTGCGCGAAGCGGAGGTAATTGGCCTGCTGCTGGGCAACCGCTATCGGATTGTGCGGCTGCTGGGCTCTGGGGGGTTTGGCGAAACCTATGTGGCTGAGGATACTCAACGCCCTGGTTCGCCCATCTGTGTGGTGAAGCAGCTACGGATTATCAGCAACGATCCCAAGTCTCACCGCCTGGGCCGACGGTTCTTCTTGGGAGAAGCTGAAACTCTTGAGAAATTGGGACACCATGACCAAATTCCACGTCTACTAGCCTATTTTGAAGCCCAACACTCCTTCTATTTGGTGGAGGAAATGATTGAAGGGCGGGTGCTCAAGGATGAGCTGGCCAACCGTCAACCCATGCCCCAGCTCTACGTTCTGGAGCTGCTGAAGGGCCTGTTGCCAGTGATTGCCTTTGTCCACAGCCAGGGCGTGATTCACCGCGACATTAAACCGTCGAATATTATTCGCCGTAAGTTAGATGGGCGGCTGGTGCTCATCGACTTTGGGGCGGTGAAGCTAATCTCTAACCGGCTAGCCGATACCGATGCCAATCTGACCTCTACCGTTGGCGTCGGTACTCAAGGCTATATGCCCAGCGAACAGGCCGCCGGACTGCCTAAGTTCGGTAGCGACCTCTATGCTCTCGGCATTACGGCGCTGGAGGCGCTAACCGGCATCCCTGCTTACGCCCTCAAGCGCGATGCCAACGGTGAGGTGCTCTGGCGCTACGAAGTGCCAGGGGTGAACCCGGCCCTGGCGAGGGTGCTGACTCGGCTCGTGCTGTATGACTTCACTGAGCGGTATCAGTCGGCCTGGGAGGTGCTTAGGGATTTAGAGGCCGTTGAAACCAGCCTTAAAAACCACCAGCCTGGTGGCCCAAGTTCAGATTCGTCTGCCTCCCCTGTCGCCATTGATATTGATGATGACGCGGAGAATGACGACCTGGAGGACAGCACCGAGGCTACCCAGCTCTTGCCCCACAATTGGAGTAGCGAGGTTGATAGCCCCTCTAAGTCTGAGTTCCCGACCATTCAGTAGTTAGATCAACCTGACATCGGCACCCGCCAGGGTTGTTATGGTATGACACCTAGTTTGCTCTTACTAAAACAGTTGTTGCACAATAACCTTAAACTCTGGCAACACTGGGCTGGTGAGAGTATCTTGGGCGTAAAGAGAGAGGGCTAGTTTTAATAGACCCCCTTCGCGACGGTACACTTCAACCTTGTGTTGCTGTTGATCGGCAATCCAATATTCCAGCACGCCATAGGTGGAATAAATCTTGAGCTTGGCTTGGCGATCACGGCGTTCATTCTTTTCACCCGGTGACAAAATCTCGACCACCAGTTCGGGCGCAGCAATCAGGTGCCCGGCGTCGTCAAGCATCGTTGCCAGACGAGCGTGGCTGGCCCAAACCACATCTGGAATCACACTATCGATCTCAGAAAACACTAACCCTGGGTTAACCGCCGCCTCCCCCAGGGCCGTCTGCATTGACCAGCTTTCTAAGGCCATTCCAATTTTGACGGCTACATTTTGATGCTTCCAGTGGGGGGCTCTGGTCACCAGCAGTTCTCCATTAATAATCTCGTAGCGCTGCCCGTCCTCAGGCAGTAGATCAAGGTCTGCTATAGTCCACCGAACATCATGGCTGGAAATTGCCATCAGAGATATGCCTCCAGATCTGCTTCTAGCATAGCGCGTGGGTTTCTGAGAGCCCTCGTTGGCATTCTTTCCCTATCGCCTAACCCCAGGCCTGGGTTAGGCACCGGGTTTAGGAATGGTCACATCAATCGAGGTCACCGTTTGGTTGGGGGCTAGGCTAGAGAGGGGCGGTTGAATCTCGGCCTGGTTGCCAACTACCAGAATTACCAATTGGTCAGGGCTGAGGCGGGCCTGGGCGGCGGATAGCACGTCCTCTGCCGTAGTCGCTTGTACCTGCTCCTGGAACTGGAAAATAAAGTCAGCGGGGTAGTCATAATACTCGTTGCGAATCAGCCGGGCCAGGGTTTGGTCGGGACTCTGGAAATTAAACACAAAGCTATTGAGTACCGAATCCTTGGCCTGAGCCAGCTCTTCATTGGGAACCGGTTCCGTGCGGATGCGCTGGAGCTCGGCTTCTACTGAACGAATAAAGGGCACGGTTGCTGCGGATTGAGTTTCGCCGCCGCCAATGAAGAGGCCAGGGTAGTCGTAGCGAGGTGCCCAGAAGGCATAAACTGAGTAGGCTAAGCCCTGGCGCGATCTCACCTCGTTAAACAATCGTCCGCCAAATCCATTCAGTACCTCGTTCATGACGTTGAGGGCCGCATGGTCTGGGTAGTTGAGCTGCCCACCCAAATGACCGATCTGAATATAACTTTGGGTTAGCTGGGGTTGGTCTACGGTAAACAGACCCATCTTGGCCTGCTCTACCGGCGGTAAAGGAGCCACAGCCAAGGGCGTTCCACTGCCCTGCCAAGCCCCAAAGTGCTGCTCAATCAGTCGCTTCATCCCAGCGCTGTCAAAATCCCCCACAATTCCCAGAATGGTCTGTTCTGGCCGAATTGAAGCCCGGTAGAACTGCTCTATGGCGTCCCGGTCAATAGCGTCCACGGTGGCGTACTCAATGATGCGGCGTAGGGCTGTCAGCTCCGTAGACCAGCTTACGAAACTCGCGGGAGGTAATATCATCCGGGTTATCGTTGCGGCGAGCAATGCCACCACTGTACTGGCGCTTCAGCAGGTCAATGCGCTCTGGCGCGAAGACCGGACGCTGGATAACATCAGCAAATAGCTACAAAACGACCTCTGTATCTTCTACCAGGGCGCTGAAGCTGGCGCTACCCGCCGCCGTGTCAATGCCGGTTTCAACCGAGGCAGCCCGTTGTTCCAGAGTTTGGTTGAGGGTATCAATATCCATACGGGTGGTGCCGCCCTGGCGCATGGCCTCACCGGTAATACTGGCTAGCCCTACCTGGTCGGCAGGCTCAAAGCGAGAGCCCGTACGAAAGGTGGCCGACCCGCTGACCAGGGGCAACTCGTGGTCTTCCATCAGGTACACCACCAGGCCGTTAGGCAGCTCATAGCGCTCAAACTCAGGTATTTGCACGTCTCTTAAAGTCGGGAACTGGAGTTCATCATAATGGCGCGGCGTCAGGGCACTAGCCGGAGCTTGCCAGCCCAGCAGCAGCACTCCTAACCAGCCCAACAGCAGCAGCACTGGCATCAAAATCCAGCGTTTGGTCATCCAGCGGCGATACCTAACCAACCCACTCATAGCAACCTGTCCGTTCGCAATGTTTGTCCGACTTACCTAGGCTGTGCTGTCACCCTATGGGGCAGCCTGCCAAAAGGGAGTTCAGGGTGTTGTTGTCTCAACCGAAATCAACTTACCCACCGTGCGCTGATTCTCCTGAAAGAGCGTCTGCGCTACCCGCTGCACATCTGTAGCCGATGCCTGATCAATGGCGTCTAAATCTTTAAAGACATTGCGCCAATCGCCAGTCTTAGCCTGGTACTCAGCCAGCAGGGAGGCCATCCCGCTGTTGGAGGCCAAACTACGCAGCAGCCCGGCTCTAGCCTGGGTTTTAACCCGGTCTAACTCGGCCTCGCTAACGGGCTCGGTTTTCAGCCGGTTTAACTCTTGGCTAAACGCAACCCCAATTTCATCGGGGCTGTGGCCCGGGGCCGTGAGTCCATAGAGTAAAAAGATATTGTCGTATTTATCGCCGGGGAAGCCATTTAAGCTGCCAACATCCAGGGCAATTTGAGC
The DNA here is from genome assembly GCA_012031045.1 of Leptolyngbyaceae cyanobacterium SM2_5_2. Classification (GTDB taxonomy): domain Bacteria; phylum Cyanobacteriota; class Cyanobacteriia; order Phormidesmidales; family Phormidesmidaceae; genus Nodosilinea. The sequence goes on along the minus strand of JAAUUR010000010.1, from coordinate 4,716 downwards.
CTCTTCAACCACGGCTTTGTAGAGCCGCGAGGTGCGCCCCCCTACTAACAGGCTATCAATCATGCCGTAGATAATGTGATCGGGATGCGTCAGGCCAGGGCGATGATAGCCCTCCAGATACCAGGGTTCTGAGGGCATCTCCAGAGTAAATTGCCGAGGGGCGGTTTGGAGAGGCTCGTTGATAACAGGCTCTGGCGGTGTAGGCCGGGAAGCATAGCGGCCAAAATAAATTTCGGCCAGCCGTTGTACCTCGGCTGGGTCAACATCACCCACCACCACCGCCGTCAAATCAGCCGGCCCATAATACGTATCGTAAAAGTCCTGGATATCCTGGCGGGTGGCCCGGTAGAGATCGGCCTCATAGCCAATAACGGGCCGACGATAGGGGTGCTGCTCAAAGGCTATCTCCAGGAATTGCTCAATCATGGTGCCAATGGGGGAATTATCCACCCGCATCCGCCGCTCTTCCAGGATGACGTTTTTCTCCTCAAAGAATTCTCGAAACACTGGGTCAAGAAAGCGTTCCGACTCTAGAGACATCCATAGTTCCAACTTGTTAGAAGGCAAGCTGTAAAAATAGCGGGTGGCATCGGCACCGGTCGTAGCATTGAGCCCCACGCCGCCTGCCTGCTGAACAATCTGTCCATAGCGATTTTGCTCAACCAGAGTGGCCGCCTGCTGCTGCAGTTCTTTCAGGTCGGCGGTTAGAGCCGTGGCCTGGTCACTCTCGCCTGCCGCCTCAGCCGCCAAGATTTTATTGAACACGCCATCCATGGCCTCTAGGAGGGGCTGCTCAGCCCCAAAATCTTTAGTGCCAATGCGGGTTGTGCCCTTAAAGGCCAGATGTTCCAGGTAGTGAGCAATGCCAGTTTTACCGTCCGCCTCATTGACGGCTCCAACATTAGCATGGATCATAAACGACACCACCGGAGCCCGCCGCCGCTCCAGCACAATGAATTTCATGCCGTTGTCTAGAGTAAACTCTGTAACGGCCTCAGCAATTTGATCGAGATAGGGCTGAATAGACTGTGCTATCAGCGTACTGGGCCTAGCCCAGGCATCAGAGGCAAAGCCTCCTAAGCTGACCATAAGCAGGGCACCTACTAACGTTAGCGCTACCATAAATCGCCCTAACGTCTTGACCATCAGGCTTGGCGACCATAGAAACGACTGGTTCTTCTCTGCTGTTTCATCCATAGGCTGTGGTAAAACTTACCAATCTCCACCCTACAGGATAGTTAAGTTTAAAGGTATCTGACTATTCTCGATAGGCAGAATAATTAGCGGCACTCTCTACAGTTTGTGTATACCCGTCTACGGTTTGCCTGTAGTAGAGTAAATCAAGCTGATCCTAAACCACAGCACCATTTCCCAGAATTTACTCAGAAAGCCAGGCTAGAGTTATCCATAGCACTCCGTTTGGCTCCACTCAGGCTATCTGGGGCGGGTGGCAGCGCCATTAGGTGGCATCACGCAGATCAGCAGGGAGAATCAGCCTTGGCACACGCATTGGACAATTCCAGCCTGGGACAATGGAGTCGGCGGTTGTTAGCGGCTCTGTTTTTGGCTGGCCAGGTTGTGATTCATTTAATCTCGCGACCGCTCCATCGGCGTAATACCATCGAGCAAATGGCGGCGGTAGGGCCAGAGTCTCTGCTCATCGCGCTGATTACGGCAGCTTTTGTGGGCATGGTGTTTACCATTCAGGTCACGCGGGAGTTCTTAAGCTTTGGAGCTGGGGCGGCCGTAGGCGGCGTGCTGGCCCTTACCCTAGCCCGTGAATTAGGGCCAGTGTTAACGGCGGTTATTATTGCCGGGCGGGTAGGCTCTGCCTTTGCTGCCGAAATTGGCACCATGCGAGTTACCGAGCAAATTGATGCCCTGCAAGTCCTCAAAACCGACCCCATTGATTATTTAGTGATCCCTCGGCTAGTAGCTTGTGCGCTCATGCTGCCTTTGCTGAATATACTGGCCTTTATTACAGGGATGACTGGGGGCTTGTTGATCGCCACCACCCAATATGGCATTCCAACCTCGGTGTTTTTAGATTCTGCTAAGAATTTTCTATCGGTTTGGGATCTGGTTAGCTCGCTGATTAAAGCCTTTTGTTTTGGCTTGTTAATTGCCATTATTGGCACCAACTGGGGTCTGACCACAACCGGAGGGGCAAAGGGCGTAGGTCAATCGACAACAACAGCAGTTGTGACGGCCCTACTAGCTATTTTTATTAGCAATTTCTTCCTTTCCTGGCTCATGTTTCAGGGCACAGGGAGCGCTGTTGTTAGTAATTTCTAGACACTTACGGCCAACCTAGCGGAGAATCCTGAGGAGATAGGAGATAGAAGATAGGAGATAGGAGCTTAGACATTCCTGACTCCTATCTCCTGGCCCCTGTATTCTCGGTTCGCAAAACCACCCCGGCTGACGTTGATACCGTTAGCGATGAAGACTTATGCATGGGCAAAATTTTTAACGAGATTGAGTTTCCGCGACTGCTGTTGACCTCAAAATTCCTTTAAAAACAACTGAAGAGTGACCATCATGGCCACTCTCCGTTAAGACTTTTACATTTGAAAAACAACGGGCTTGGTTGTCCGTGTTAAGGATTGAGCTACTTACCTAAGCAATATTAAGTAAGCCATAACCATCAAGCGAATTAGCAATCATTTCAGACTACAATTGCCCTGGCAATTCAGTGTCTTAACCGACATTAAGGATGAGAGCTCTGACTATTGCCAGGATCTCAAGTTGAATTAAACCGAGGACGATGATGTTGGTTTTTGAGTCTGTCACCAGCCTATCTAAAGTGAATTACTTAAGCCAGGCTTGTATTGATATTCAGTTGTCTTTCAATACATTTAAAGTATCACGCTTCCGAAACCGCTCAAGTCCTCATTTACGGTTCTTGATTGCTCTTTACAAGGGGTTGCACTAAGGTCGGGTTTTCTTTACAAACTAAATTCAGCCCCTTCCGGTGGCCGTGCTTTCTAGGTCAGCCTAGGCAGAGTGGCTTGCCTAAACCTCAATCTCTGCTGGGCATCAATCCCCATTGCAACACCCCTGCTGAAAGGGCCAGGGTTGCTGAGGCTGTTCCGCTGGCTGCGCCGAACCAGCGGCGTGCTAAGCCAAGTCCATGCGTCCTGAGGAATTTCCTGAGGAATTTACCTTAAGCATCCTGAGGAAATTCCTCAGGACATGTTATGCTTTAGAAGAAGACTGAAGGGCTCAGGGAGATCCCGCCTCCACTGGTAGGTTTAGCTCCCGCTGGCAAACTCCAGGCCAGAGCGGTTGACAGTCCATCACCCTCCAAAAGAGAGTGATGCCAGTGTTACCACCGACATCACCAAAGGAAACAACAACACAAGTTAGTTGAAAGTTAGACCAGCAATTTCGGTGCTGGTCTTTTTATTTTAAAGTCTTGGGGGTCAAATTGTGACAATAAATTTGACTCTGTTTAGCCCTCTGTACTACCAGCCTACCGAGATCGCTTTGTTACCCGCCAGGCTACTTCCCCATTCTTGCGGTAGCCAGAGCGGCTAAAGATAAATCCGGCTTCAAAAAAGCTGTCGCCCTGGCGTTCAATGTCGCGCGGGGGCAGGTCAAATAGGCCAGCAATTTCGCTGGTACTTAGCAACCAGCCATTTCGCGCCGCAGATTCCAGCCGATCAAAGTACTGCAACGGATCGGGCTGAGGAATGCCGCCAATGCGAGTGACCACTTCCGACACAATGGCGCTAATAAAGCCGCCTAAATCTCCAGGGTTATTGGCTAAAGCCGACGATGGGCTATTAACGCCCTGGTTAGCGCTACCGTTGCTTCTGGGCTTCTGGCGTAACCCTCGCGCTTCCACAAATTCTGCTGCACTGCCCCCCTGCTTAATAAAAGCGTGCAATTCATCCATCAAATACAATTGCTCAGCCGTAATGTAAGAGCGCTTACCGACCCGCTCAGGGACAATGCCAAGCTGCTCCATGCGCTTGTATACCGCACTACGAGCCAGGTTGTCGTAGCGACCTTCCAGTTGGCTAACGGGAAATCTATCGATTTCACCAGAATTCATGATTATCCTCTGGACAATCCTCAGGATATCACTCAGTATCGCCTAAGTGCTCGTCCTGTGGAAAGTCCTTTGGACAATTCTGGCGTAGGAAAAGGATGGGTCGTGAAAAAAGCAGGGGAAGATGCAGCAACACGGCTGAACCAAACTCCAGAAAGAGAATTTTGCGAGCCGCCGCCACATCGTTAAAGACGGCATCCAGGCGTAGCGTAACCAGTGTCACTATTTATCCTAAGGAATATCCTCAGGACACCAGTAGCACTCATAAAAGGCGTGGTCATAGATTTTAATCTATGCGAAATCGAATTCCCCCAAAAAACATACAAACTAAATATCTAAGCAAAATTTTAGAAAATATCCTTAGGGTGAAAACAACATTAATTCTGGGTAGTGCTAAACAGGTAAGGACGCATTGTAGTGGTGAACGAAGAGCCAAATTGCCCCCAATATGGTTCTCTAACTTCTTCGAGAACGATAATGTTTTCCTGACTAAACGCGATACTCGCTGGCGCAAGGTGCAGTTAAACCGCTCAATGTGGCTGGTTTTGCCACTGTCTTTTCCCACACTTTGATGTCGCTTACTTGGAAAAATCTCATCATAAGCAGACCAAAAATCGGTGTAAGCAACCGCGCACTGCCGATACACGGCTGGCAACACA
>JAAUUR010000330.1 GCA_012031045.1 Leptolyngbyaceae cyanobacterium SM2_5_2 | reverse complement strand
CGGATTGGCGACGCTGGGCGCCGATCTACTCGCCCTACGTGCTCTGGCGTACCTGGGAGGTGCTGCAAGAGGGAATGACCGACAGTCAGCGCGAGATAGTGCTGCCGCGCGACTACCGCCCGCTCATTGAGGCGGTCTATGCGGTTGGCTACGAACCGACCGGCCCCCATGCCGAGGCGATCAGCCATGCATTGGTGCGCTACCGTCGTGAAACCGATGAGCATCAGGCCCAGGCGCGGCGCGCCCTCGTGCCGGCGGTACGGGAGGCGGCGCTGCTGCGGGTGCCAGGCATTGCCATTTCTCACTACATCCACAATCGGCGGCCCATAGATTGGGCACTGGCTACGCAGCTAACCACCCAGGTGCTAGACACGTTAATGACCAACCCTCTACCGCCGGGCTGCTTTTGGAATGTCAATCTGCCTCACCTGAGTGCGGGTGATCCAGCTCCAGATCTGGTGTTTTGTTCGGCCTGCACTCAGCCCTTGCCAACGGAGTACCGGGTTGAGGGGGGGCAGTTTCACTATGTCGGGGAGTATGGTCGGCGTCGCCATGATCCGGAGTCTGATGTAGCCGTCTGTTTTAGCGGGCAGATCGCGGTTACTAAGCTTTGTTTGTGGCCTAGCTGATCATGCGGCAATTTTTGGGCAAGACCGTCCCACTTTCCCTGCTTGGGCTACAACAAGTTGTTTGCCATGGTTCACGTTGTTTGCCATGGTTCACAACGATGCGTTGCAGAACCACAATTCGGCAGAACCACAATTCATCCGCTGTTAGGGTTAGTGCCGTTGCCTTAGTTCTATCGGGGTTCACTGATATTTTCCGTGAATATTTAGAAGATACCAAGGGTTGAGGTGATTGTTGGCCCGATATCTCACAATAGGGAGTAAGAGATGTTGGTAACGCTATGACTGACCTGGTGATTCAGACCATCCTAGACCAAGCCCTGGCCGGGGAGGAGCTTTCCCCCATGCAGGGGCAGGCTCTCCTACAACCCCATGCTTCTGACACTCGCGAGGCCATTCGCGCCACCGCCGATGCCCTGCGCCAGCGGCAGGTGGGAGAGGTGGTGACCTATGTGGTCAACCGCAACATCAACTACACCAATATCTGCGAGCAGCACTGTAGTTTTTGTGCGTTTCGGCGTGATCAGGGCGATGAAGGCACTTACTGGCTGGATTTTGCCCCCATTCTGGAGAAAGCAGCGGATGCTGTGGCCCAGGGTGCCACGGAAATCTGTATGCAGGGCGGCCTCAACCCCTACGCCAAAATCGACGGTAGCTCCCTGCGTTACTACCTAAAGCTGGTCGATACGATTAAGGGCGAATTTCCCCACCTGCATCTCCATGCTTTTTCGCCCCAGGAGGTGCAGTTTATTGCCCGTGAGGATGGCCTCAGCTATCGCCAGGTGTTGCTCGCCCTAAGGGATGCGGGGGTGGGCTCTCTGCCAGGGACGGCGGCGGAGGTGCTGGATGATGCGGTGCGGCGGGTGCTGTGCCCAGAAAAAATTAACAGTGCCACCTGGTTGGAAATCGTTGGCTTGGCCCATGAGCTTGGCCTGCCGACCACTAGCACCATGCTCTCCGGCCATATTGAAACAGTGGCTCAGCAAATCCGCCATCTGGAGAAGCTGCGGCAGCTTCAGCAAGCGTCTATTGGCAAGGAGTATAGCGTGGCCATTACGGAATTTATCCTTCTTCCCTTTGTGGGTCAAGACGCCCCCAAGCCCCTGCGACGGCGGGTAGGGCGTGATCAGCCGGTGCTGGCCGATGCGCTCTTGCTCACCGCTGTTGCCCGCATTTACCTGGGCAACTGGATTGTTAACCATCAGCCTAGCTGGGTAAAGCTGGGCCTGGCCGGAGCCGCCGAAGCCCTGGACTGGGGCTGTAATGACCTGGGCGGCACCCTGATGGAGGAACACATTACTTCCATGGCCGGAGCCCAGGGCGGTACTTTGTATGTCCGTCGCGGAGTTGCAGGGGGCGATCGCTTCCCGCCATCGGCCAGCCCGGCCGCGCGATACGCTCTATGGCTGCCCAGAACTCCCCGTAGAGGGCTCGATGGGAAATACGGCTCCAGCCCGGCAATCCCTCAGCCATAGCCTAACGGCCTGACCGATGATGCCGTCACTACTTTCCTGGGGCGGGGTAGGCGGGCGCTCACCAGCTGGATACGACCCCAAACTGGAATACATTAGCGCCACTCGCCAGCCGTCCGCGCTGCGCACTAGAAACAGCCAGTGAAAATTTTGCAGCGACACCACCTGATCGTCCAGATACTGGCGCTCCAGGGTGGTAAAAACACCTGCTGAATTTCTGAGGTGCGGTCTAACCCCGTGCCAAAGGCTGGCTCAGAGAGGTCAATGGGCTCAAAATCAGGGGCGCTGGCTACCAGCACCGTGCCTACTGGCCCAGTACCCTCAACCGGCCGCCCCAGGCTGCGGCTGGCCACCAAGTTGGCGTAACTGGGCAGGTCGCGCAGTAACCCAGCTACCAGGGTTTCATAGGCCTGGGGGCAACGGTTCACAGGGCGTAACCGATCTGAACTGGGCTCTGCCTTAGCAGGCCGTACCGGCTGGGCCAACCCGCTCGGCCAAACCATTAAACTGACCATTGAGAGCACAAGCCAGAGCCTCAAACCCTGAAGACCCATCACCCCCAAACCGCCCGCCGACCTGGGGGAAGTAGGGGTCTCCCTGGCCCTAGCTGATAAAAGCTGCCTCGCCTTTAAACCCATTACCCCTCTAGCTACTGACCAACCGCCTCACATTCTTCACAAATGCGCTGAAACGCCTCGGCTGGCTTAGCGCTGGCCGTAATAGGACGACCAATCACCAGGTAGGTTGCCCCCGCCTGAAAAGCTTGAGCTGGCGTCATGGTGCGCTGCTGGTCATCTCCGCTGGCCCAGGTTGGGCGCACCCCAGGGCAGACCAGGGTAAACTCAGCCGGTAAGAACCGGCGCAGGGCGCGAACCTCCTGGGGCGAACAGACCACGCCGCCCAGACCTAGTGACTGGGCCAACATCGCCATCTGTAGGGTGTAGTCAGTGGGATTAAGGGGAACCTTGAGTTCCGTTGCCAGGGCTTGGGAATCGATGCTGGTGAGGAGGGTAACGGCAACGATTAGCGGTAGGGGTTGTCCAGTCGTGCCCGTTTGAGCCATGGCTGCGGCCAGGGAGGTTTCCAGAGCCACTTTACCCGCCGCCGCGTGGAGGGTAAGCAAGTCCACTCCATAGCGAGTCGCCGCCGCACAGGCACCAGCCATGGTGTTGGGAATGTCGTGCAGCTTCAGGTCTAGGAAAACCCGCTTTTGCTGTGCCTTCAAGTCTCGGATAATGCCAGGGCCAGCGCTGACAAACAGTTCCAACCCCACTTTCCAATAGCTGACCTGGGGGAGTTGCTCAACTAAAGCCAAGGCGGCCTGAGGCGACGACACATCCAGCGGCACAATAATCTGGCGGTCTACGGTCATAGCTATCCTCAGGTGGGGCGCACCAGCATTAGGGCTTGGCCAAATTCTACCGGCTCGGCGTTATTGACCAAAATTTCAACCACTTCCCCGGATATCTCAGCCTCTAGCTCGTTCATGAGCTTCATAGCTTCGATGATGCAAACAGTTTGACCGCTGGTGATGCGATCGCCCACATTGACAAAGGCCGGCTCATCGGGGGCCGGAGACCGATAGAAGGTGCCTACCATCGGCGAGCTAATCGTCAATAACTCCGGGCTTTTACCGGGGGGTGGAACCGGGGCCACCGCCGGTGCAGTGGGTGCCGCTACCAAATTCGACCCCTCAGGTGACTTAGAAGAAACCGCGACAGGATCCTCAGCCAGGGCGGCAACGGCCATGGGCATGGCTCCTAAAACACCCTGTTTACGTAGCGTTAGCTCGAAAGTTGAGCTTTTTAGCGTTAGCTCGGCAATATCACTCTGGCTTAGGGCCGCGACTAAGTCCTTGAGTTCGTTAGCAGTTAGTTCCACTGAGCAATCCCCACTCCAACTTCTCTCACTTTGAGCGATCTGCCGGGCAGACCAACACCGCTACGGCCCATGAATTTCTGCCCCATTAGCCGCTAATCGGGCCATCGGAGGCCACTCCACCCCCCTACTCTCGGCCCAGGTAAGAATCCGTGCGCGTATCTACCTTGATTCTGTCGCCAATGGAGATAAACAGCGGCACCATAATCTGGGCTCCGGTTTCTACAATGGCAGGCTTGGTGCCTCCGGTGGCCGTGTCGCCCTTAACACCTGGATCGGTTTGGGTAACTTCCAAAACAATGGAGTTCGGCAATTCTACTTCTAAAACCTGGCCATTCCAGCTCACCACACTAACGCTCATTTCTTCCTTCAGGTACTTGACCCGATCGCCAATTTCAGCCGCACTCAGGCGTACCTCTTCGTAGGATTCCATGTCCATAAACACCAGGTCTTCGCCATCCCGGTAGGTGTGCTGCATATCTCGCTTTTCAATTACCGCTTGGGGCACGGTTTCGCCAGCCCGAAAGGTTTTTTCTACGGTGTTGCCAGTTTGCACATTCTTGAGCTTCGTGCGGACGAAAGCCGATCCCTTACCGGGCTTGACGTGCAGAAATTCCACAACACGCCAGACGGAACCATCAAGCTCAATCGAGGTACCGGGGCGAAAATCATTGCTAGAGATCATAACGCTGGCTCTGGTGGGCAGGTAACTATTCGGCACCTCATTTTACCTTTACTGTGGCCATTTCCTACAGGGGGGAGTTTTAAGGGAAGGGGGGAGGGGTAAGGGAGGAGAACCGGGAGAGGGCAAGGGGGTAGGGGGGAATTTGGGTGGAGTAGGTTGGGTCAAGATCCAACAGTGTGACAAGATTGTATGGGCGAGATCCGCCAGTGGCGGCGACGGTTATACGGCATAAACGAGTTGAGCGAGATAGCCAAAGGCATGAGAATGAGCCAGAGTTTGTGGAAGCACGGATACCGTAACCTGGTCAGGCTGGGGTGCGGCTTTATGGTCATAGTCGGAGTATGGCTGGGCTGGGCCAGCCAGGCTGAAGCAATAAACTTGCCGACTTCTTTCACCGTGGCCTACCTGCCGCCGGGTAATGCCATTACTGATGGGCGAGCGCTGTTGCGGAATTCTCTACCCATTGACAACCCAGAGATTCGTAAGGTGCAAGAAACCCTGGAAGGGCTGTCACAGTGGCTGCGCAGCAAGCGCTGGGGGCCAGTAAGTAAAGACATTACCCAGGTAGAACGCCTGCTCAGCCGAGACCGGGAGGCCATTCTGGCCACAGTGCCCGATGGCAAGCGGGCCGCTGCCGTGAGCTATCTGGATGATATTCAGGCTCAGCTGGTGCCAATGCATGAAGCGGTGGATGCCCGTAATCGCGAAGCCGTATGGTTGCGGCGGGCCGCCATGCTAGACGATATCAGCCGCATTGAAGAGCTGATGGTAACCGCCTTCCCCTTTGAGGTACCGGAGGACTACAGCCACCTGCCCCAGCTCAAGGGTCGCGCCACCGTTGAGTTTAAGACTAACAAGGGCACCATGCAGGCGGTGGTGGATGGCTACAGTGCGCCGATTACCGCTGGTAATTTTGTTGACCTGGTGCAGCGCGGCTTCTACGACGGGCTGGAGTTCATTCGTGCTGAAGACAACTACGTGCTGCAAACCGGCGACCCACGCGGCCCTGAGGAAGGCTTTATCGATCCTAAAACCAAAACCTACCGGGCCGTTCCCCTAGAAATTTTGGTACAAGGCGATGACGCGCCTACCTACGGCGCTACTTTGGAGGAGTTGGGCCGTTATTTAGATGATCCGGTGTTGCCTTTCTCGGCCTTTGGCACCCTGGGCATGGCCCGCCCCAATGATGAACCGAACGGCGGCTCGTCGCAGTTCTTTTTCTTTTTGTTTGAGCCTGAGCTGACCCCCGCCGGGCTAAATCTCCTCGATGGGCGCTATTCCGTATTTGGCTACGTGGTCGAAAACAAAGAACT
>JAAUUR010000329.1 GCA_012031045.1 Leptolyngbyaceae cyanobacterium SM2_5_2 | reverse complement strand
GCGCTGAGAATCGCTTCGGCTACGGCAAACTCAATCACATAGAGAATGGCCCCTGAAACGGCCATCACCGCTCCGCCAACAATTTCGTTGGCCATATCGCCCGCTTGGGTGGCCAGCATATCCCCCAAACCCTGATCGGCCAGGAGCTTGGCGACCTTAGCCCGCACGCTTTCAATCACCTCCTGGCGACGCTCCAGCACCTTGAGGGAAATGTTGCTGCTGTTGATCTGATACGAGCGCACGCTATCTAAATCCTGGTTAAGCCCCTCAAACAGTTGGCGAATCCCATCTACAAAGTGCTGGGCCCCCTCGTTAGAGACTTCCTCTAGAGATTCCCGCAGGTCACGGGCGCAGCGCTCCTGAAAGTCATCCACCCAGGCTTGCATGGAGGCATCTTCGTTAAACAGCCCCACAAAGGAGCGCCGCACCACCGTCAGCACTGAGAGGCTCTGGCGAAACTCCCGCTTAATGCGAGCCGAGATCACTTCATAGCGGGCGGCCAGGCGATCGGCCAGGGTGTTGACTTCGTAGCGAGATCGTGTACGACCCGCATCAATTTTAGACCGGATACTTTTGGCGGTGTCTTTGTCTGTGGCAAGCTGTTGTGTTAGTGCTTCGACATCACTACTCAGCAAATCAATAATTTGCTGGGTAGTTTGGCTTACCGAGCGCAGCTTAATTTTGTAGCTCTCCCCGGATGACACCATGTCTTGAATATACTGCCGTACCGGCTGGAAGCCGCTGCCCGCCGTGTCGCCCTCTTCTTCTAGAGTGGCCGAGGTGGGAAAAATCATTGGCGCTTTAATTTGTTTTTGGTAAGCGTATTCCCGCACCCGTTCAATATTGGTTTGCAGGTCAGCAGGGCGTAATAAATCAGCCTGTTGCAGAATAAACACCACCTTTTTGCGCCATTCTGCGCTGACAAAAATCTAAAAAATCCCAGGCGCTTTTTTGGTAGGGGTTTTTGGCAAACAGCACAAAAAAGGTCAGGTCGCTATTGGGAATATAGCGCTCGGTAATAATTTGGTGCTCCTGAATCACCGTGTTGGTGCCCGGTGTATCCACAATGGAAATGTCTTGCAGAATGGGAATAGGCCGCCCAATTTTGCGCAAACTGGGCTCCACCTGCTCCACAAACTCCTGTTCTGCGTAGACAATTTGCTGAATCGAGTCGGTACAGGGTTCAATGTCCGTGGCGCAAACTTCTGCTTCCAGTAGAGCGTTGACAAAGCTGCTCTTACCCGCCTTGACCTCACCGACCACGACAAAAAGAAAGGGCTCATTAATATTGCGCCGCAAATTGTAGGTGGTGAGTTGCAGGTCAGGATTGTTGATCGCCGCCGCCAGGGATTGTACGTTTTCGAGCAGGCCATCCAGGTCTGCCCGGTAAGCCTGAAGCGATTCGTTAATGATTTGACTGGCCACAGCAGGTTCTCCCTAAACCCAAGGACGCAAGGCTAAGCGACATTCCCTCAACCTTGCCATCAGATTATCGCATGGCCAAAACAGCCGCGCAGGTGGGAAAAACAAGCCCTATATGGGGGAATTCTACGAAACCTTACGGCTAGCGGCTGGTAATGCCATCATCTTGCAGTCTAGATAAAAGCTAACAGTAACCCCACACCGTCTACTTTTAGAGATAGCCCCAATGGCTATCAAATATCCCCCAGGGTAGACGAAGTGAGATCGCCTATCTGTCATATTTGAGAGCGATTTTTACGTCTAAACACGGAGTTTACCACCCATGTCTGAGCCTAACGGTGTCATGATGCAATACTTCCATTGGTACATTGCGCCGGATGGAAATCTGTGGAATGAGTTCGCTAAAAAGGTTAAGGATTTAGCTGAAATTGGCATCACATCGGTTTGGTTGCCGCCCGCCTACAAGGGCAATGCCGGTGGTTTTGATGTGGGCTACAGTGTCTACGATCTATACGATTTAGGCGAGTTTGATCAAAAGGGTAGTGTTCGCACTAAGTACGGTACAAAGGAGGAGTATATTCGTGCCATCAAGGCCGCTAAAGAGGCTGGAATTCGCATTTATGCCGATGTTGTGTTTAACCACATGGTAGGAGCCGATGCCACCGAAGCGGTCGAAGCTACCCCAATGAACCATGACAATCGCCACGAGGTGATTGGCGAAGATCGGGTGATCAAGGCTTGGACTCACTTTAAGTTTCCTGGTCGGCAGGGCAAGTATTCCGATATGGAGTGGCACTGGTGGCATTTTGATGCCGTTGACTATGATGCCAATAACGAAGACTACAGTGCGGTTTACTTATTCAAAGGCAAAACCTTTGATGAACATGTAGACCTTGAAAAAGGGGCCTTTGACTATCTGATGGGCTGCGATTTGGATATGGAATCGGAGGAGGTACGCGATGCTCTCAAAGACTGGGGAACTTGGTATGTAAACACTACTCATGTCGATGGGTTCCGCTTTGATGCGGTTAAGCATGTCAGGGCCGGTTTTTCCCCCAGTGGCTTAAGCATTGCCGTAAAGAATCTGGGCGTAGATTGTTTGCGGTGGGAGAGTATTGGTCTTACGAAATTGAGGCCCTTCATCACTTTATTGATGTTACCGGCGGTGATGTTCACCTGTTTGACGCTCCCCTGCACTATAACTTTAGTGAAGCCAGTAAAGGCGGGGCTAATTACGACCTCACCACTATTTTTGATAACACTCTTGTTCAACAGCAGCCTGCATTGGCAGTAACGTTGGTCGATAACCACGATTCCCAGCCGCTGCAATCGTTAGAATCTGTGGTGGAACCCTGGTTTAAACCGCTGGCCTACGCCATAATTCTGCTACGTCAGGATGGCTATCCCTGCATTTTTTATGCCGATTATTACGGGGCTCACTACACAGATACTGGCAACGATGGCGGCGAGTACGAAATCTGGCTGGATAGTCATCAATGGCTGATTGACAAGTTCCTACATGTGCGGCGCACCTACGCTTTTGGTGAGCAGTACGACTATTTTGATCATCCCAGCACCATCGGCTGGACGCGCCTGGGTACCAAAGAAAAACCCGGTGGTATGGCTGTGGTGTTAACCAATGGTGATAGTGGCCGCAAGTGGATGGAAATTGGCCAACCCAACCGCACCTACTACGACATTACCGAGCACGTTAGTGAAACAGTAACTACCAGCGATGAGGGCTGGGCTGAGTTTCATTGCCTGGCTGGTTCCGTTTCTGTTTGGGTACCGAAGGATTAAATTAGCCCCGCTTCAGCCTTGTGGTCATCGGTAGAACAGGGCCAGGCACCTGAGTATATGATCAAAACCAGGGCTGGCTGATGGGCCATGCCCTGATTGTTGATATCGCTGTTGCACACTCAGGTATTGTGGCCATTAAACGATCGACCAGTAAAGGCAGCAATAAACCCGATGACAGCTCTTCCGCTAGCCCAATGGCCTCCGGGGGTAGAGGCTATAAAGTGCAGGTGTTTTATTTGGCGGCCCGCAGCAACAGCCCGAATGCGCCGATTAAAGACGCGCTCTGGTTTGCTACGTATCCCATTATCCCCCGCCTGGGTGACTGTTTATTTCGCGATGGCGTGTACTATCGGGTTGAGCGGGTGCTGCTTTACGAAAATTTAGCCGCTGGCTGGTGCGCGGATGTGGAAGTTTCATTTTACGGTCGGCGTTAGGGCAAATCCGCGCAACCATTGCTGACACTGTGTTACAGAAGCATTTAACTCTCGAAGCAGTGTGTTAGAGTAGGCAGGTAACATGTTTGGCTTTCGGTAGGCTGGTCAATCGCAGTCTGATTTAGGTTTCGGGTAATCGGTGAGCACCACTCCGAATCGAACTTGTCTACATTTCATGTCAAATTTGGAGTTGTGCCATGTCGATTTATGTAGGAAACCTAGCCTACAATGCTACGGAAGGAGACATTACTGAAGTCTTCTCCGAGTATGGAGCCGTTAGCCGGGTAACGGTGCCCACCGACCGTGAAACCGGGCGTCCACGCGGCTTTGCCTTCGTGGAAATGGAAAAGGAAGCCGACGAAGATGCCGCCATTGAGGCGCTCGATGGGGCTGAATGGATGGGTCGCGAACTGCGCGTTAACAAGGCTCGTCCTAAGGAAAAGCGCGGTGCTGGCGGGGCTCGTGGTGGCTTTGGCGGCAGAGGCGATGGCGGCAACAGTCGGGAACTTTCCCGTTGGTAAGCGTTTTTGCCCATTGTTGATTAGAACTTCCTTGAAGTAGGTATGGCAGGGGTTAGCGCCTCTGCCATCGTTGTTTTTGGCTGCACGGTTTCGGTTGTTGTCACCGTTCTGGGTATTGGTAGAGAAAGAGGCGCTTGGCCGCACGGGTAAAGGCCACGTAGCAGAGCTGGTTACGTTCCACTATGTTGCGGTTCACCTGCATAGATGGCACATCTACAAATACGTCTTGAAACGTAGAACCCTGGCTTTTGTGGATAGTGAGACTGTAGGCATAGTCCACGTCGTGAAAGCGTTGTTGCAACTCCCAAAATTCCATCCAGCGTTTTTCTTTGGCTAAAAAATCAAGCTTGGCCTTAAATTCGGTTTGGCCAGACTCGTGTAGTACGCGCAGGGTTTTGTACTCACCTTCCTCGGTTTCAACCTCCAGAATCCAGATTGGCCATTCACCATCCCGCCCTCGGGCAATGTGTAATACCTCGCACTCGGCAGAGGTCGGTAGCAGGATGGCTTCCTCCTCCAGGCAAGGGTTGATGGCAATTAGCTGTTCCCCTGGCACAAACCGCCGGGCATTGGGGCCATAAATGGCATTGCGGATCAGCCGGTTCAGCTGGGCTACGCGGCGGTTGGTGTAGGCCAGTGCCCGCACCTGGTCGGGGTTTTGTTGATAGGCTGGGCTGGTAAAGGCCCGGATGAGCAAAGTTTCCCAGCCCGCACGGGGGAGCACGAAGCAGCCTTCGGTGTTGTCGGGGTTGGCGTTGCTGCGAAACTGGGGTAGGCAATCTCGCTCCAAATTCCGCCGGATATCTTCGGCAATTACCCCAATGGCACCGCTGTAGCGCACCACCTCCGTTAGCTCCGCCCGATGAATAATCTGCCGGAAGCAGGCCGACTCGGTCTCGTTAACCGGCGGCAGCTGAGCCGGATCCCCCACAAACAAGAGTTGGGTACTGTGATACAGGTTAGACACAGCATTGACCAATAGCTCCCAGAGCTCTTCGTTGACCATCGAGCATTCGTCCACAATCACGAGTCGGTAGCGGTCAAGCTGGCTCCCCTGCTTGCGATCAGGCTGAAACACCTGCCTACCGTCCTCTTCGTTAATTACTGGGCGCAGGCCCAGCAGCTTGCAGCAGGTCATAGCGTCAATGGTGAGTCGCCACTGGACCGCCATGCTGGCCAGTACCTTAGTCGCCTTATTGCTGAAGGCTGTCAGCACAATGGGGCGCTCGTCCCCCTGCTCTCGTAGGCCATTGATAAACACCTGGAGTAGGGTTGTTTTGCCAGTGCCCGCGTAACCGGTTAGCAGAAACAACTTCTCGGTGCCGTGCACAAACGTATCCAGGGCATCTAGTGCCGCCAATTGCTCGGCTGTGAGGGCAAAGCCGTCATTGCCGAATTGCTTAAGTTTTGGCTTAGGTCGTGCCATTGGTGAAGAACAGGTGATCTGTTCCTAGCATAGTTTGCTTTAATCCGGATACTGACTATTCCCTTCTGATCCGACGATGAGCTGGCCCATGCCCTGCAAGAACAAACTTGGCGGCAGCGAGGCTACTGGATTATTGATTAGCCACGCAACGATCCTGCCATTGGGAAAATCTGCAAGCCGACCGAAAAATGATTGCATTCATCGGGAATTGTTGCCCTCACTGGTGTGGCTTTAGATATCCCCCAAGGAGCCCTTACCATGTCTACCCACGCTGTGTCTACCATTCGCCAGGCCTGGTTTGCACCCCCAGGCTACTCCCCAACCGGGCTTGCACCGCCCCGCGCCAGTTTCCCAAGAACTTGCCAGCCAGGAGATT
>JAAUUR010000328.1 GCA_012031045.1 Leptolyngbyaceae cyanobacterium SM2_5_2 | reverse complement strand
CCAGCGCGTGTACATCCTCAGCAGCATTTCGGCCCAGTCCTGGGCGTCGGTACCACCCGCCCCCAGCGTTGATGGTCAGCACGGCCCCTTTCTTGTCGTAGGGGCCAGCCAAAAGCTGCTGTAGCTCCCACTGGTCAAGTTCCTGGCTCAGCTTAGTGACGCTATCGTGGGCCTCCTGCAAGAGGGCATCGTCACTGTCGGCCTGTAACAGTTCCAAAATGGCCGCAGCATCCCCCAGGCTAGTTTGCCATTGGGTCAACTGGGTGAGATTAGCCTTGTAGTCGCTCAGCTCTTGCAGCGTATCCTGAGCCTTAGCCTGGTCATCCCAAAAGTCTGGCTGAGCCGCAATCTGCTCTAGATCCTGAATCTTGGCTTCTAGGGCAGGGATGTCAAAGATAGTCCTGGGTTTTACCCAGGCGGTTAGAAAGCAAGTCTAAGTCACGCTTCAGGTCAACGGTATCAAGCATGGGAGCAATAACAATCCAAATCAACAAACTTCCCCTCCTGGGAGGGACCAGGGGTGGGTTCTTCCTTCCCCTCCTGGGAGGAGCCAGGGGTGGGTTTTCTAGAAAGCGCTAACGGCCTTCCAGGATTGGGACATGCCTGGGAGAAACCAACCACTGGCCAGCCTACACACTTAGCCCAGTGGTTAATGGTTTTTCCCAGGAGCATACCAGGGGTCTAATCGCGGTTTATGGCAATCAGCAGCCGCAGGATAAAGATAAACAGGTTGATGTAGGTGAGGTACATCGACAGAGCCGCCGATAGATACTGCTCGTCCTTATAGGTACGGGGCAGGATGAAGAAATCCACCACCGAAGCGCCTACAAACACCAGAACCCCAAAGGCAGAAATGGCAATGTCTAGAAATTGGGGAATGGGGCCGCCAAAAATTGCGACCACAAACTGTGCCACCACAGCTAGCAATACCGCAAACACCCCAATGCCGACGGTACGGGTCAGAGCTAGACCATCTTCCTCAGAGAGGTTAGACCCAATTTGCCGAGCGGCAATGAAGACCACCCCACAGGCTAGAGCTGCCGCCCCAATGCCCATAACACCAACTCCAGCAGTCCCCAGGGCAACGTAGATAAGGCCACTGAGGGTGTAGCCGGTTAGCAGGCTGTAGGTGGCCAGCAGCGGCAGGGCGGTGCTGTTGTTGCCCTTAGCCGCGATGTTGCTAGCTACAAAAACAGCGCAATTTGACCGATCAGCGCTACCCAAAAGGTAGGCATAAAGATGGCAGGGCTACTGGTCATCACCCCCAGGCCGCCAAATGAGCCCAGTGCGGTGAGAATTAACCCGCCACCCACAAAGGGAAGGGCTTTTTGAATAACGTTAGGGCCAACCAAGGCTTGGCCTTGGGCCTTTTTTGATGGCTTCGCGAAAATTGCTGGTGTTACTCAAAGTCTTATCCTCTACAACACAATAGAAGTAATGGAACCCGGCTCAAGGAGGGGATCGATACCGTCCTTAACTGAAGACTGTAAACCTTGAACCCAGGCCGCGTTTGTTAAGGCTATCTAGATTTTAGTCAACTTTGCGGATTAGGGTGGCTAGCGACGGATTCGGGATCCATCAGTGGGCAATCCGTTAGTCGTAGTCATAGCTTGTGGAGCACGTCCTATGAAAACCAATTTCCTCCGGCCTGATTTAGCCCATCGCTGGCCCAGTTCGGCCAGGTTCTTGGGGGCAATGATGGTAGCCCTAATGCCTGGCTTATCGCCGTCTTCGGTTACCAGCGAAACCATCTATCCATTGGCAGACCGCATTATCATCTATCCGCCGATCCTGTGGCCCTATCCTCAGCCGGTACCCGTTGAGGAAACCGTGCGGGTGGAGTTTGATGCTCAGGGCACTGAGTGGGGAGCCGTGTATCTGGATGGACGGCTCATCTACCGGCCTCACAACTTTGACCGCCAGGCTACGCTCCATTTACGCCCCGGTGGCTACCGGCTAGAAATTACCGGTGTTGTGCGGTCAGATCGGTGGGCCAGCGGCTTTTTAGATATTGGTCGAGACAACTCTCAAATTGTCGTGATCCGCTTCTCTAAGACGGGCGGCATCACGGTGTCTGGGGATCCCAACGTGTGGATTCCAGATTAAAAAATCCCCCTTGGCCTTAGACCAAAGGGGAATGGTATGCAGAAAATAATGGAAGCCAACGGGTCAACCCTTAGTAGGCCAAACCCATACTACGGGTAGTTTCAGCACCCAAGTACACCCGGATGCTCAAGAAGTCGGTGGGGCAAGCCGTTTCGCAACGCTTGCAGCCAACGCAGTCTTCAGTCCGAGGGGAGGAGGCAATTTGGCCAGCCTTGCAGCCGTCCCAGGGAACCATTTCTAGGACGTCTAGGGGGCAGGCCCGCACGCACTGAGTGCAGCCAATGCAGGTATCGTAGATTTTGACGGAATGGGACATTGAATTAAAAACTCCAATGTGGGTCACTACTGGGTTTGACAGCTTCAAGGAGCTCCTTAAGAAGCTATCAAAATGTCTATATCAGCAAAGGGATCAGTAAGGGTTTCCTAATCAAGACCAGTCTATAGCGAGAGTTTTCGGCTCTTATTAGGGGCTACCATAAACCTTAATGGAACGTAATAAAGAGCCCATAGAAATGGCTCTATACCTGCGGCTAAGGCCTGTATTCTATGGACTTGAATCCCCTAGGCCAAAAGAATTTCAGGTTTCGCAAAGAACTGTCAATAGCTTGGCCATAGGTGAAAAGCTGCTTTTTATGAAGTATTTTTATGAAGGAATGTAAAAATTGACGGTGGTACTCGTCCGCTCCATTGGCCTGCGGTTGGCGCACCATTCAGTTTGATCATCACCCCTACCCCTAAGCTTTTTGCCCCATGCCTAACTCTCTAACCCAGCAAATTCAGTCGTTTTACGATGCCTCTTCGGGCCTGTGGGAGCAAATTTGGGGAGAGCACATGCACCACGGCTACTATGGCCCCACGGGCACCATCCGCAAAGACCGCCGCCAGGCTCAAATTGATTTGATCGATGAATGCCTGGGCTGGGCCAAGGTCACCCAGGCCAGCACTATCCTGGACTGCGGCTGTGGCATTGGTGGCAGTGCGCTGACACTGGCCACTCGTTTTAATGCCAAGGTAAATGGTATTACCCTCAGCCCGGTGCAGGCCCAGCGAGCTACTGAACGAGCCAGGGCCGCTAATCTGGCTGGGGATGCCCCACCCTGCGCCCACTTTCAGGTTGCTGACGCCCTTCATACCCCTTTCCCTGATGAGAGTTTTGACTTCATCTGGTCGATGGAGAGCGGTGAGCACATGCCCGACAAGGTGCAGTTTTTGCAGGAGTGCTATCGCCTACTTAAGCCCGGTGGCAAGTTGTTGATGGTGACCTGGTGCCATCGGCCTACGGATTCGCTAGCTGGCCCCCTCACAGCGGCAGAACGGCAGCAGTTGGCGTGGATTTATCGGGTTTACGGATTGCCCTACGTGATTTCTTTACCGGAGTATGCCGACATTGCCCAAACGGCAGGGTTCCAGGCCGTACAAACCGCAGACTGGTCCCAGGCAGTTGCCCCGTTTTGGGACGAGGTGATTGCCTCTGCCCTGGATATCGAAGCTTTAATTGGCATTCTGAGAGCCGGGGTGGGCACCTTCCAGGGAGCCTTAGCCTTGGGTGCCATGCGCCAGGGGTTTGCCAACAGCCTGATTCGCTTTGGCCTGCTGCAAGGCGTGCGCTAAAAAGCGAGGATCCTTGGGAGATCCTCGCTGATCGCTATCTAATAGACCTCTCCAATAATTGTCAGAATCAGGGCTGAAGCCCTTACTAAAAGCCCATCAAAAATCTTCTCTGGAGAGGTCTAATGGGTTAAGTTATGGCCGTGCCCTACTGAGGGCGAGCCTCAGGACAGTCTACTAACCGTACCGCCGCCGTAGCCGTGTAGTCCCGCAGGGCATTGGTGTTCGGGGCAAAGTTGGTGCCGGTTTCATTCAGGGGAGTGGCCACCCGACAGAAAGCTGCCATCTGCCGGATAGTGCTTTCGCCCAGTGACCGCCAATATCCGTAAACGCAGGGGGATTAGGGACGTTGGGAATGATGCCGCTCGCGGCCTGCTCCTGCCCAGGTACTGGCGTTGGGCTCTCAAGGTCGCCTACACCGGCGTCAGCATCCACCAGAGCAAGCTTGTACAGCATAGCCATTAGCTCAGCCCGCGATACGTTACTGTCAGGGCGAAAGTTCCCAGTCCCAAAGTCTCCGCTGACAATACCCAGAGACTTGGCCTGGAGAATTTTCAGCGCACTCCAGCGGCTAGCCGGGACATCAGGGAAGGGGGGACTGGTCACACTTTGAGGCCGAGCCGCAATTAACGAGGTCGGCAAAATTTGAGCCGCGGCTTGCATCACAATGGATACGGCCTGCTCTCGGGTCACCGGGCTGGTAGGTTGAAAGGTGCCATCGGGGAAACCAGAAATGAGCCCCAACTGAGAGGCCCGCGCAATTTGGTTGGCGTACCGATTGCCCCGGATATCGTTAAAGGGCAGGGTAACGACCGGTGGTGTGGTGCCAGGGTCAGTAGTACCGCCGCCGGTTTGCCCGCCCTGCAGTTGGGCCAAGGTTAGATCGTTGGTGAAGTAGACCAGGTGGGAGCTAACAATTTGGCCGTTGAACGTGCGCTTGGTCAGTGACCAGCCGGATCCAGGTAGATGCGAGTAAAGCCAGTGGGGCTAATGCCACCGGTGCGGCCAATGGTAATGCGATCTCGGGAGGTGGTGCCTGGCGCAAATTGCAGCAGCAGGTCGCCACCACGGTTATTCACTTCAAAACGGGCTCCGGCCACATCTTGCCCGGATAGCCGCACGGCGTAACCGTTGCTGTCTTTTTGCAGCCGACATACCCCGGTGAAGTCGAAGGTATTCCACAGATCGTTGACCTGGGTGGGCCGGGCATTGGGGTCTACGATGTTCCAGCAGGGACGGCTGGTTTGCACCTGTTCAACAATTAGAAGTCGGTAGGGCTGCGCCGCACTGCCCGGTGCGGCCACCACCAAAAAGTTGGTTTCGTTAATGCCGACATTGCCAAAGGTTTGAGCCAGTAGATGGTTGGTTTGTGCCCCCCTCGGTTGTACCGAAGGCTGAACGTTGGCCAGGGCTGGACTCACCCCGCCAACTACACCCAGAGTAGCCGCTGTCAAGGCAGCCGCTTTCAAATTCGCCAAGAAATTCATCGTCACCCTTCCTAATAGTGTTTGGTGATGCTGGTTGTCTAAACAGAAATAAAGAGGCTCTCACAGGCCCCTAGAGGACTTCGCAACGCTGAGTCTAATTTCTAACGACCACTGCATGTAGTCATACGTATTCTGGACGACCACAGTTCCCATTTGATACAAGACGTTGCCATTTGCCCAACTAAAGCTGCCACAAACCGCAAATACGCCTTCAAACCAGGAAAACCGACCTTATTGTAGGGGCATCCTGCCGCTAAAGCGCCAATATTACAAGGATTTACTAAGGATTTCTGCCCTGTTTTTGGGGAGAGGGCAGAGATGAAAGGGTCGGTAGCTCTTTACCTCAGACAGGTAGCCGCAAAGTTCACAGGGTTATAGGTCTAAGTCTTCCAGGGGAGGGGGAGTTGCCAGGCCAGCGGGGGCAATCGTGCGGCTTACGGAGGCTTTGTAGCTTTCCTGCTGAGTCATTAAATCCACCGTGATGGCCTCAAACTGGGCCTCTAAACAGCCCAGGGGAGCCGTTAGTTGCAGACTACCCTCTAGCTGCCCCTGGCCGTTTGGTAAAAGATGCATGAGCTGTCGGGGCTCATCGACCAAGCTGCGGGTTTGGGGGTCAGTAATCCAAACTTTGATGTAGAAGCGATTAGGATGAAAGGGCACCCGCACCGTCAGCCGCACCACTTCGCCTGCCACTAGCTCACCGGCAGGTAGCTCCAGCAGCGGGACTGGCGGAGCAATAATCGCAGTATCTTCCTCGGTCAAGGCTGAAGCCGTGCCCTCGGCAGGCTGAGGCAAACTGCCCAAGGTTTCATCATCGTCTTC
>JAAUUR010000327.1 GCA_012031045.1 Leptolyngbyaceae cyanobacterium SM2_5_2 | reverse complement strand
CGGCTATGCCGACCCGAACGATTGGTGCGAACCGATCCCTGTTCCCACTCCGGCGGCTGACTCCAGCGGTGAGCGTCCTTTAGCGACGGAAGCACCCAATCAGTGGATGGTGGTGATGGATAAGATCCTGCGGCTGGAGTGACGTAGTGCTGGCCAGCTAGTTTAGGACATGATTGCTCAACACCCAAGCGGTTGAGTTCTGCTGTCGCAAAGGCAGCTGACGGAGGTATGGAACCCCGGTTTCTCAGCCAGAAGGCGAATCATGCTGTTAGAGCAGCAATGAAGAAACCGGGGTTCTAGCCATACTGCCTTAAATGCCAAGCTGTGCATACACAAAAGCCCTAAGAAAAGGGGAAAGCACAGACTGTACCTCCCCCTAAACTCGTGAATTTACCTGAATAGTGCCCTAGCAGTCGTAGTAGAGGGCGAGTTCGTAGGGGTGAGGCCGTAGCCGCATGGGGTTGACTTCGTTGTCGAGTTTGTACTCAATCCAGTTGCTGATAAAGTCTTCGGTGAAGACCCCAGTGGAGGTCAGGAAGCCCTGATCGGCCTCCAACGCCTTCAGCGCGTCTAGCAAAGAACCGGGGGTCGAGGGAATCTTGGCCAGTTCTTCGGGGCTGAGGTCGTAGATATCCACATCCAGCGGATCGCCAGGATCAATCTGGTTCTTGATGCCGTCGATGCCCGCACAGAGCATAGCGGCAAAGGCCAGGTAGGGGTTAGAAGTGGCATCGGGGCAGCGGAACTCTAAGCGCTTGGCCTTGGGGTTATCGCCAGAGAGCGGAATCCGCACGGAGGCGGAGCGGTTGCCCTGGGAGTAAGCCAGGTTAACCGGCGCTTCAAAGCCGGGCACCAGGCGCTTGTAGGAGTTGGTGGTGGGGTTGGTTAAGGCCAACAGGGCTGGAGCATGCTTGAGAATGCCGCCAATGTACCACAGAGCCATCTGGCTCAGCCCCGCATACATATCCCCAGCGAACAGCGGTTGGCCGTTGCTCCAGATCGACTGGTGGGTATGCATGCCAGAGCCATTGTCGTTAAATAACGGCTTGGGCATGAAGGTGACGGTTTTGCCCCACTTCTTAGCGACGTTCTTGATGCAGTACTTATAGATCATCAACCAGTCTGCCGCCTGGATGAGTTCACCAAAGCGAATGCCCAGCTCGCACTGGCACCGGTGGCCACTTCGTGGTGGTGCTTTTCGATGGGCACGCCTAGCCTGGCCATGGCCAGCAGCATTTCGCTGCGCATGTCCTGGGAGGTATCGGTGGGAGCCACCGGAAAGTAGCCTTCCTTGTAGCGGGGCTTGTAGGCCAAGTTGCCACCTTCTTCTACCCGGCCCGTGTTCCAGCGGCCTTCAATGCTGTCTACGTAGTAGTAGGCGGAGTGCTCGTTCTGGTCAAAGCGAACATCATCGAAGATAAAGAACTCAGCCTCAGGGCCAAAGAAAGCTGTGTCGCCAATACCGGTAGATTTCAGGTAATTAATGGCTTTGGTGGCAATGGCGCGGGGGCAACGCTCATACAATTCGCCGGTACGGGGCTCCTGAATGGTGCAGATCATGCTCAGGGTGGGCTCGGCCATGAAGGGGTCAATCCAGGCCGAATCAGGATCGGGCACCATCGACATATCGGACTCGTTAATGGCCTTCCAGCCCCGAATGCTGGAACCATCGAACGCCACCCCATCGGTAAAGCTGCTCTCATCGATTTGGCTTTTGTGCACGGTTAGGTGTTGCCAGATGCCGGGCAAATCGATGAACTTCAGATCAATTAACTCAATCCCTTCATCCTCAATCTTTTTCAGGATGTCTGCTGGGGTTGCCATGAACTACTCCTTAACCTCTTCAAGCGTTGAAATGTAAAAAACCGATGCCTTCAACCCTTAAGCGACGCTCTGCGGGGCTGAGGCTGCGCCGTTATCCCTACGGGAGAAATGCTGGTCACGCCTCGACCACCTCAGTTCGAAAACGCCGATGGCTAGCCAAAGGGCACCCCGTTAGCAGGTCTGTTTTGACAACATCGATTCATCTGCATAATCCTAGGAATAGGGGTTCACAGGTTTTGTATCAGCTATTACCTTTTGTCAGGAGATGCCAACAAATTAGCCAATTTACTGGGGTGAATCTGACTCAATTGTGATGGCCTGTGATGGCTTAGCTAAACATTGTTAACCGATGACCGGTGAACGCCTGATCCCCCAGGGCCGTGCTGTGCGGGTAGTAGAACCTCTACTCGGCTCAACCATTTTTATGGCGGGGTTCAAGTGGTTTCCAGACAACCGACCGCCAGTGAACCCCAGGGATTGCAGAATATGTGCTTTTGTAACGATTCACTCATAATGATGGCCCCTCAGCACCCTCAGTCCGCCAAGGGGATAGGCCCCCGTGGTAAACTTTCATGTAAATTAGACTTGCTGAAGTCCGGCGCTAATGCCGATGGCGCAGTTTGTTTGAGGAAGTCTTTGCTGTTTGTCAAGTGAGAGTTGGGAGATACTATTCATGCGGGATGCCGTAACGACGCTGATCAAGACCTACGACGACACGGGGCGTTACCTCGATCAGAACGCCTTGAACTCGATCAAGTCTTACTTTGATAGCGGCCTTGACCGGGTTAAAGCGGCAGCGGTAATCAGCGCCAACGCTTCGGAAATTGTTAAAGAAGCTGGCTCAACCCTGTTTGAGCAAGTCCCCGAACTTATCCGCCCCGGTGGCAACGCCTACACCACCCGCCGCTACGCCGCCTGCCTACGCGATATGGACTACTATCTGCGCTACGGCAGTTATGCCTTGGTGGCCGGCAATCCCGACGTGCTAGACGAGCGCGTGCTGGCCGGGCTACGGGAAACCTACAACTCCTTGAGTGTTCCCATCGGCCCCACGGTGGTCGGCATTCAAATCATGAAAGACATTGTCAAAACCAAGGTGCAAGAGTCTGGCGTGGCCGATGCTGCTGTGGTGGACTCTCCCTTTGACTACATGTGCCGCTCCCTCAGCGAAGTCAGCATCTAGCATGGTTTGCAGCCAGTTTGGGGGCTTCCTTGCTTCCTTGCCGAAACGGTTTGCCGGGTAGCCCCAGCGGGTCATAGTGGTGACAGTGCTTTTCGATGACTCAGGAGTCTCAATACGTTGATTGCCCCAAGTTAGCTCTGACTACATGGGGCTTATTCTTTTATCTAGATGCTTGAATTAAGCCAGCCAGGTAAGGCTGCCTGGCTACACATGTATGATGATAATTTCGTCCTAGGTATCGACTTCGGCACGTCTGGCGTTCGTGCTGCTGTGGTGGATACCCAGCGCCAGGTACAGTGGAGCCACCGAGCCGACTATCCCCAACAGCCTCAGCTTCACACCAGCTGGCGCATGGCCCTGGAGGAAACTTTAGGGCAACTGCCTGCCACAATTCGAGCCGGGCTGAGGCGCATTGCCATTGATGGTACATCGGGAACGGTGCTGCTGTGCGATCGCCACGGTCACCCCCTCACCCCCGCCCTGCTCTACAACTACGCCTGTGGCGAGGAGATGATCGAGCCAGTCCGCGCTATGGCTCCACCGCATAGCCCTGCCCTGAGCGCCACCTCCAGCCTAAGTAAACTGCTCTGGTGGCAGCAAACGCTATCGCCAGAGGTCTGGAACCAGGCCGTTTATCTCCTCCACCAGGCCGACTGGTTGAGTGCTCAACTGCATGGCCAATGGGGCTACAGCGACTATCACAACAGCCTCAAACTAGGCTACGACGTGGGTGCGCTGGCCTATCCAGCCTGGCTGTTGGGTCAACCCTGGACACATTTGTTACCCAAGGTGGTGGCACCGGGTCAGGCGATCGCCCCGATTACCTCAACTCTTGCCGCTCAATTTGACCTATCGCCCCAGTGCCAGGTAATTGCCGGAACTACCGACAGCATTGCGGCCTTCCTGGCCAGTGGTGCAGAGACTCCTGGAGATGGCGTCACCTCCCTGGGTTCTACCCTGGCCATTAAGCTGCTCAGCCATCAGCGGATAGACGCTAGCCAGTACGGCATCTACAGCCATCGGTTGGGTCAATACTGGCTGGCAGGTGGTGCTTCCAACACGGGTGGCGCGGTGCTGCAACAGTTTTTTGATGGCCCTACCCTGGCCACCCTTAGCGAACAGATTAATCCCAGCACCCCGCCCGATCTGGATTACTACCCCCTCCCCAAGCCAGGGGAGCGCTTTCCCATCAACGACCCCAACCTGCCGCCCCGCCTCACGCCCCGGCCAGCGGACGATGCCACTTTCCTCCACGGGTTGCTGCTTGGCATCGCCCGCATCGAAAAGCAGGGCTACAGGCTGCTTGAAAAGTTGGGTGCGTCACCCTTGCGGCAACTCTACACCGCTGGTGGGGGTGCTAAAAACCTAACCTGGCAGACGATTCGAGCCAACCTGCTACAGGTGCCCATTCAAACAGCCGCCTCTCCAGAAGCGGCTGTAGGAACGGCCTATCTTGCTCAAGGAATAATTACCGAGCAATTCGGATAACGCCCCAGACCTTGGCCAATCACCTAAAACTTGGCGCTAGTACAACCTAAACGTTACAGATCAAACTGGTTGCCCCGGCGGTATTGCAAGTAGGCCGCAACAAACAAACCGGCCAGGGTCACAGGAATTAGGCCGAGAACAATGCCGCTCAGTAAAGGCTCAACCACAGTCAGACTCCTTACTCAAAACACGATGTTATCTGTGTATCATATCACCCATGTTCTGGGCTTTCGAGGCAATTTGCGGCGGCTTGCCTGACTAACAACAGTGGTGACACCCCCGCCATTGCCGCCGATGTCTGCCGCCCGGTCAATTCTGTAGAGAGTCTGTGATACGTCTAGGGCTGTTGAAAAATGGCTGTGCATTGTGTACAGTGCTTAAGACTGTTTGACTTTAGGAGCAGTTTTATGGGGAATGATATCTACCGATTTGCCAACCAAATTGGTGTTCGCCAACGCTTCAAAGGCTGGGTAATCAGCGTTTTAGCTATGGTTTTTGTAGGCGTTAGCCTTTTGGGTGGAGCCTCTCAATCCCTCGCCGCCACCAAAGGGAAGTTGACCGAAACTATGGACCTCAAAATTAATGAGGCGGCTCAAGAGTTTGTTGAATCTGTGCTCGATGAGTATGGAGATGCCCTGAAGGATTCCTTCGGTTCAACCCTGAAACCGCTGAAATCGGTAACGAAAGATTTGACCAAGCAACTCACGAAGGTGGCCGACTCCCCCACTCCCGATACCACTGCACTAGCTGCTCAACTTACCGCTTCTCAGGCGACCCTAGAAACTGCAAGGGCAGCCTTTCAAACCCTGGTGGATGACACGGATACCTTCAAGAGTACGCTAGCCGCTACCCCAGACCAGCTAAAAGCGGCCATTGACACTCAACTGGGCACAAAATTTGACGACCTACAGACAGCCTTCCAGGAAATTTCAGCAGCCCTAGCCACCCTGGTCGATGACACGGGTGCCATCAGCGCCGATGATGTTACTGCGGCTGTAAGCCGTCTGACAGAAGATACTACGACGTTGACCCAGGCCATTGAAGCGGCAAAAACTATCATCGGCAGCTTTGGCGACTAATTGGTCAATACGTCAATTGTGTGAGCCTCCCCGACTTATCGAGGAGGCTCTTTGCATCTGTCAGTTGATAGATGATTCCATTAAACCGGCTCATGGTAGCTATGACGGACGGTTTTTGTAGCGCTTTAACTCATTCGTTAGGATCAAGGCGTAACTAAAAGGAGGCATGCAGCCCCCAGGTGAGGCGCTTTTTTTACTCAGGCGGCGGCTGGCGGTAGCGCTCACAAGCCGCCACAAAATTACGGGCTACCTCTGGACAGCCGCCCCAATGCAGGTGCAGATAGGAGGCATGGACTTGTTGACTGTGCCATCCTTCGCTAGCATGGGGCATTTGCGCCTGGTAGCGTTTGAGGGAATAGACCGGCTGGCTGGGTGGGGTCGTGACCTGGGAGCGATGAAATTCGTGCCCCCCAAACCCGCTGCCCCCCGGTGCAAGAATGCAGTTTCGAGGTTGGCTGTGGCCTGCCGGTAGCCGAGAGTTAGTCGCG
>JAAUUR010000326.1 GCA_012031045.1 Leptolyngbyaceae cyanobacterium SM2_5_2 | reverse complement strand
AGCCGGTTGTTTCTGAGCAGAGAATGGTACAGCAATTAGCGTTTTCATTTGTAGAGAGCAACCGCAGCCCAGTCAGGTCGCCAATCACTTCGCCAGAGTCAGCCACCGGAATACCCGCCAGTTCAGCCTCAATGGGGAGATCGTTAGGCCCTTTGAAGTGAACTTTTTTGATGTTATACAGGCCGCCCTCTTCAACGTAGGCACTGGGCTCCCAACCCAGACGGCTAGCAAACCAGCCGAGATATAACAAAGCCTGGGCTGCATTGCCCTGCTCATAGTCAATGCTGATGCGGTCTACGTACTGGAGCGACTCGCGCCGCTCTGGGGGGTCGTAGGCCGCCGCAGATAGCTCCTGCCAGGGAGCCAACCGGTGCCAGTTGAGGTCAGCGATGTTGGTGCCGCTTTCCATCAGTTCCTGCATTTTGTGGAGTTCGGCCTCGGCATCACTGAAGTAGCTGGAATCTACGATGATGCAATTGCTGGTTCCAGCCAAGTTTCTAAAAAGGAGTTGCTCTGGGCTAGGCGTGGCCTTCCACCAGACGAAGCGGGGGAGCTCTGGCAAAATCAACGAGGCCACCAGGTCACTGACCCGCTCTAGGGCGGCTTTGGTGCCTCGTAGGGTGATGTACTCACAGCAAATCAAGTTGCTGGTGTTCTTCTTTTGCACTGGGCAGTAGGCTGATACTTGGGCTGTAACACCGGTATCTTCGCCAAAGGTGGGGCAGAGGCTAATTACCCGGCAGGGGTTATGGGCTGAGATGGGCTCACTCAGGTTGAAACCGCGCAGGTCAGGGTTTTTGTAGATTTTTTGGGCTGGAGAAAGCTGGGCATATTCTTGCCGAACTCTAGCCAGCGTGGGTGGATCCATCCGTCCCGTTACCCTCAGGTTGTAGACGACCTGGGCCTTACGAATCGCATCGCGAGTTAGGGAGCCGTGGATGCCATCAATGGGGCCAGCGTAGAACTCCAGAGCCGCCAGAATTTGCTGCACTTCTTCCGGTTCGTAAATCACATGGTAAAGGTGCTGGCTCGGCTCACTACGGGAGCCGTACCACCGGCATCTTGCTGCTGCCAGATGCCGCGCAGTTCTAACTCAATTTCATCTAGGGAAATATCCTTGGGTTTTTGCAGCGCAACGATAGGGGTAATAGTCATGGGGCAAGGAAGGTAGAGGGGCTTGGACAATCAATCGCAGCAAAGGAGGGCTACAGCCGTCGCCAGCGGCGGCCATCTTTATTCATTAAAAATTCTGCTTCCACCGGTCCCCAGGTGCCTGCTTCATAGAAAGGAATAGACTTCGGGTCGGCGGGGGCATCCCAGGCTTCCAGGAGAGGCGTGAGCAACCGCCAGGAGGCTTCCACCTCATCCCCGCGAGTAAATAGGGTTTGGTCGGCCAGCATGCAGTCCACAATTAAGCGGGCGTAGGCATCGGTATTGGCCTGACCAAAGGCCGCTTCATAGCGAAAGTCCATATCCACGGAACGGGTGCGCAGCGAGTTGCCAGGGGTTTTGACCTCAAACCGCATGGAAATACCCTCATCGGGCTGAATGCGCAGGGCCAGTACATTGTGGTTCATCTGCTGGGCGGCAGACTGAAACATCAGGTAGGGCACTTCCTTGAAGTGGATGGAAATTTCGCTAACCTTCTTAGGCATACGCTTGCCAGTCCGCATGTAGAAGGGCACCCCTTTCCAGCGCCAGTTGTCAATTTCGAGCTTGATGGCGCTGAAGGTCTGCACGGTAGATTCGGGGCTGGCCCCCTCTTCTTCGCGGTAGCCAGGAACGGCCTTGCCCTTCATCCAACCGGCGGAGTACTGCCCTCGCACGCTGCACTGGCTGAGGTCTTCAATACTGGCCAGGTGGGTGGCCTGGAGCACCTTAGTTTTTTCATTGCGAATGCTGTCGGCATCGAGGGAGTTGGGGGGCTCCATCGCCGTCAGGCAGAACAACTGCATCAGGTGATTTTGCACCATATCTCGCAGGGCACCGGAGGTTTCGTAGTAGCCTGCCCGCCCTTCCAGGCCAACCGTTTCAGCCACGGTAATTTGGACATGATCGACAAACTGGCGATTCCACAACGGTTCGAAGATGGCATTGGCAAAGCGAAACACCATCAGGTTTTGAACGGTTTCTTTGCCCAGATAATGGTCAATGCGATAGATTTGCCGCTCGTCGCAGACATCCTGCACCACTCGGTTGAGCACCTGAGCAGAGGCCAGATCTTTACCAAAGGGTTTTTCAATAATCAGCCGCTGCTTATTAGGATTCTCAAGCATCCCGGCGGCCCCTAACTGCTGGGTGGCCTCGCCAAAAAAACGAGGCGCTACCGAGAGGTAAAATACCCGGTTCCCTTTAGTGCCCCGTTGCTCATCTAGCTCCGCTAAAAGAGTCTTAAGGTTTTGGTAAGAATCTGGATTATCGATATCTCCTGGGCAGTAGAACAGTCCTTTAGCAAAATCCTGCCAGATCGCTTCGTAGCCGATGCCGTTACCAAATTCTTCGATCCCCTCGCGGATGTGTTCGCGAAAGAAGTCATGGCTCCACTCACGGCGGGCTACACCCACAATGGTCAGCTCTGGAGGCAAGCGCCGCTCTCGCCGCATTTGGTAAATGGCAGGCACAATCTTACGCTGGGTAAGATCACCGGAGGCACCAAAATAATCAGGATCTGCGGTTCTGGAATGCGATCCTGCTGGAGGCCGACCCGCAACGGATTTTCGAGCAAGGACACCATAAGCGTTCTGAGTAAGGGTTAAGGGGCAGGACTGCATCTGGTATGGCCACGCGATTAATTTGCAAGCCCACAAATCCAGATTGCAGAGGACTGGCAATTTTTATCTTGGCAGCACATTGAGAAAACCTGCCGATACTATAGACGCTCTTAATCAACGGCGGATTAGAGGGTGATGAAGACTACATTTGGGTCGTTTCATCCGTCTTTTGTTTCACCCGTCTGTATGATCGGCTGAAACACCCTGAAGCGCATCTCGACGGCTGCGATCCTGAATAAAAGATTCCACCAGAGCCACATCTTCGGAACTGCCGATGACTAAGGGCGTGCGCTGATGAATCTCCGTGGGCACTACCGCCAGGATATCCTCGGTGCCGGTGCTAGCTCGCCCCCCGGCCTGCTCAATTAAAAAGGCTAGCGGGGCGGTCTCGTAGAGCAATCTAAGTTTACCATCGGGCTTTTGACGGTGCCAGGGTAAAGAAAAACGCCGCCCTGGAGCAGAATGCGATGAAAATCTGCCACTAACGCCCCGGCATAGCGGGCTGAATAGCCCTCATGGCGATGCACGTAGCGGGTAAAGTCGCGGATGGACTCGTCCCACTGCCAGAAGTTGCCCTCATTGACGCTGTAGGTGGGGCCATGGCTGGGTACTTGAATATTTTCCATCGCCAGGATGAATTCCCCCAGGCTGGGTCTAGGGTGAAGGCATGCACCCCCCGGCCAATGGAATACACCAGCACTGTGCTGGGGCCGTAGAGAATGTAGCCCGCCGCAATCTGCTGGTGCCCATTCTGCAGCAGGTCGGCACCGGTTTGGTCGAGGTCATCCCCCTGCTGGCGGCGAATGGAGAAGATGGAACCAATGTTGAGGTTAATGTCTACGTTAGAGGAGCCATCAATGGGGTCATAGAGCAGGGTATAACGCCCAATCGGGCAGTTTCGGGAATGTAGTAGGGCTTCTCCATTTCTTCGGAGGCCAGCCGACAGACCAGACCACTCTGCTTAAATACCGAGATAAACACGTCGTTGGCGTAGATATCCATTTTCTTCACCGCTTCGCCTTGCACATTGGTTTCGCCGGTAAAGCCCAGGGCCGATTCCATCAGCCCGGAGCGGCTCAGGTGGCGGGCAATGAGTTTGCCTGCCAGAGCAATGCGGTTCATCAGGGCACTTAAATCTTGGGCGTCGGGGCCAAAGCTCTGGAGCTGTTCGAGCACGTGGCGGGATAGGGTTTTGCAGTCGCGGTCAACGGCAAAGGCGGTTTCGGCGGGTTGGTAGTCGGCCATCATGGGCAATTCCTCTGACGGTACGGGGCAATGGCTTCTAGAGATGGCGACAATCCCCAAAAACTCTTTAACTCTTTCTATGGTAAAGACCCTGGGTTTGGATAATGGTCAACCTTTAGAGTGCCTTTAGAAAGCCCGCTTTCGGAAAGTCAGCAGCAGGGAAGAGTTTGCTGTGAGCTTAGACTACACCCAAAGGGAAATAACCCGTAAAAGGCGCTCAAACTGCGTGAAAACGGTAGGATGGGCGGCAGCAGAGGCTTTCTCCGCAGCAGTATCACACCGGGATGGCAATGGCTTGGGGCACAGCACAATTCCAAAACAGCCTGGGGCGGAGCCTGAAACGACTCAGGCAACCCAGGCTAGGGGCGATTGCCCTCCTAACCGCCCTCGGCCTCGGCAGTGCCCTAGGGGTTATCCATCGCGCCTCCCCACCCTCGCTCCCCGCCTCTCCCCTGCCGCCGCCTACTCTCAACTCTGCCCAAGCCCTGCGCCAGGGGTTTCAGCGCGGGGCCAAAAGCCTTTGCCCAGGAAGTTACCCACGGCGGCTTTGTTGCCCTCACTGGGGTAGAGCCACGTCCGCCCATTGCTTTATTAGAGGGGGCCACCTTTACCCAAAATGCCTCAGGGGGTTACCTTTGTGCTCAGCGATGGCACCGTGGTACCACCCATTTCTCAGCGGGGGTATCAAGCCCTGCGGCAAACCCTGCCAGCGGCTCAGCGCTGGGTGCTGGATGACAAGTTTTTCTGGTTTTTGCAGCGTAACCCCGCCCTACCGTTGATTGCGGCAGGCCTGGAGCGAGGCGACTATCTGCCGCTGTTGCAAAACGGTGTGTTTGACAGCGATCGCTTCTACGCTGGCCCCTTATTGAGCCACGTTTTCTGGGCCGCCGAGCAGGCTAACGTGCCCCTGGCCGAACTCATGCCCCTGGTAGAAATTCATCTGCTAACCCTGGAGTATGCCTACTTTCAGGGCTTGGATACGATCCCTGCTGGCACGGTATATTCTTTCAATGAACAGGAGATTTCCCTCACCACTCTGCAATACCTACTGCGAGCGCTGGTGATGACACCGCTGGAGCCCTGGGCCAAGCTAGAGGCCATCCAGCGGGTGGAAGCGCCAGAGGTGAAAGTTAACCATACCGGCAGTGAGCTGACCAGTACCATCATTGCCCTGGGCCGTTTACCCTTGCCCACGCCCACCGCCGCTGAGGACACCCCCGGTGCCCACGCCCTCAGCATTGCCCATTTAGTTGAGCAAGGCATTCACCTATTTCCCGCCGATGTGGAAGCGGCAGCAGTGGCCTACAAAGCCCGCTATCAGCACCAGCTTGAGGCGCAAGACCAACTGGTGCAACAGCTTCAGAGCCTGGTGCAGGGTTCCACCCCCGCCATTCTAGAGACACTGAAATACTATCAGAGCGATCTCGTCTGGTCGGCCCTTGGCTTTGGCCCTAGGCTTGACCGGCACTCCGTCACCTCAATGGATACCACCAGCCTGCTGGGGATCTACGCCGTACGCCACGAATCTATGCAGCCCCTCACCGCCGCCCAGAGCTACCCCCTGGCCCGGCAGAATTACCTGGATTTTTTTCAAACCAACGCCCCCGGACTAAGCGACGCTGACCTGCTGCTGGTATTGCTGAGTGACCAGGCGCTGAATCCTCGCCTGTGGGGCTATCTCAACCGCCATCAACCGGCGCTAAGGGATCAAGTTAGGGCGATTCAAGCCCAGGTACAGCAGCTTGAGGCCAATTACCGTGCCCTGGCCTTGCAGGAGGCTCTGGTATTTCGCCAGTTGCAGACCCACGGGTTAGACATCAACAGCGAAGCCTTTGCGCTATTCTCCGTGGCTACCGCCAAACGGCTGGGCGACCTGGTTTACGCCCAGTTCCAACCAGCGGATCGCTACGCCATAGACTATCTGCGCTTTAGCCGGGGGCTCCTTCCCTACCTGCGCGATATGCCCAGCCTGGATGCCCAATGGGGGGCGTGGCATTACTATCAAGCGCTACGGCCTGAGTAACTACGTCGTGCCCGACCTGATGGCGCTGAC
>JAAUUR010000325.1 GCA_012031045.1 Leptolyngbyaceae cyanobacterium SM2_5_2 | reverse complement strand
GGGAGGAACCCATAAAAATTTTGATGCCGCAGGTGGGGTGAGCGGTGTTGAGGTCGGGTAGGTTCTCTGGGGTTGCACCAATGAAAAACCCGTAGTTAACCAGGCACTTTTCGGCGGCCAGGGCCAGTTTAGCGGTCAGCGCTTCCTGGGTAATGGTTAGGGGCTTGGTATTAGGCATCTCCAGAAAGGAGGTGACTCCACCACGGGCACAGGCGCGGGTAGCGGTGGAGAGGTCTTCCTTATACTCAAGCCCTGGTTCTCGAAAATGAACCTGAGGGTCAATCACACCCGGTAGCAACGTCAAGCCTGTAGCCTGAATGGTGGCAGTATTGCCCCTCACCGGCAAAGAAAGACTGGCTCCCACCTCCGCAATCTGCCCCCCATCAATGCGTACGTCGCCACGTAAGAATTCACCATTAGGCAGCAGAATCTCGGCATCACGGATCATTAACGTAGTCGCCGTCATAGGTAATCGTTTGAGCTAGAGGGTGCAAATCCAGCCTAGCGACAAACCAACCGGGCTTAATCATCTCCTACCCCTGACTCAACTATTCTCAACATTAGGCGGTGTTCTAGCCGCCCCCTACACAGGATTAAGCACCTTCAATGCCCAAGAGATACGCCTTTATTAAAGCAGTACTGACCCCATCCATTGCTTTTTGTAACTATTTTGGGCAGAATACGACTCCCTAAAACCTACGGGGAAATATCTAGGTGCAGCTACAGAGATTTTCATGGTTTTCGGGCTTGATTCGTTA
The DNA here is from genome assembly GCA_012031045.1 of Leptolyngbyaceae cyanobacterium SM2_5_2. Classification (GTDB taxonomy): domain Bacteria; phylum Cyanobacteriota; class Cyanobacteriia; order Phormidesmidales; family Phormidesmidaceae; genus Nodosilinea. Next base: position 5,380 of record JAAUUR010000325.1, on the reverse strand, counting down.
TTTTTACTGACTAGAATTGAAATTCACCCACTCTATTGAATCAATTCAGGTTAGGGCATTGATTGAGTTTTTATGCGTCAACTCAGTGGGTTGTAATTACAACTCTCGCAGCTAGCTTTTTGGTAGAGGGATGATTCTCGGTAGACTGGCCAGCGATTTTATTGGCTAGCTAATCGTGTCTTCTATAGGTATAAGAATTCGTCATTAACCTCCCGAAAGCTGCTCCATTTACCATTGTCGTCTTGGAGGGCAATATGTCTCATACTTCTCAAGCCGTTGTTTTTATTGATGCTAATGTTCATGATTTGCAATTTCTAATCAGTAGCGTTCAACCTGGCATTGCAATCGAATTATTAGCAGCTGATGCTGATGGCATAAATCAAATTACGGCTTACCTTAATGCTCACCCTGTGGAGACTGTTCATATTGTCTCCCACGGAGCACCCGGAGTTTTAATGTTAGGCAATGCTCGACTAGAACTCGACAATTTAGAACATCAAGCACCTCAGTTAAAATCCTGGTTTCCACCTGAGGCTGTACAGCCTGCTATCTTGCTGTACGGATGTAACGTCGCTGCCGGAGATGCCGGGGAAGAATTCTTAAACAAACTTCAATCGCTGACGAGGGTAGCCATTAGTGCTAGCACTACAGCAATTGGCCATCGTGAACTGGGTGGAAACTGGACGTTAGATTACCGTCATCCTGGTATTGATTTTCCCTTTGATTCCCTCGCATTTTTACCGATTGTGGTAGCAGGTTATAAGCATCTTTTGGCCTTGCCCGGTGCCCATAGTGGAACGGTGGAGAATGAAGTTTTTATAGGTGGTAATTACATTGAACTAGGCATCAGCGGCTTGGGTGACTATGGCACCCTGGGTACTAAACCTGAGGGATTCTTTGGCACAAATGAGCGTTCAAACATCGGTATGAGTGCTGATTTTGATGGCTTTGGAGAAGGCAATGATCTCAGAATGGATTATTTCCTTCCTGGTACACCAGAAGAACGCTGGGTCGTGGGTTACAAAACTGGGGATAGCGTATTTAGAGGTTCTAATTCAGCCCTTGAAGGGCCAAGCGATATTCCTACCTCTGTCAACAATACCTCAACAGGAGATACTTTGTCAGCTGTTATCAACAGCACCTTTAATGATGTGCTTGAAATTGATAAAGTTGTCAGTTTTGATGTCAATGATAAGTACTTCAAAACCCAGATTACCCTCACCAATATCTCTGATTCTACGCTGAATAGCGTACGCTATATGCGTTCTTTCGATCCAGACAATACTGTGGATCTTGGAGGAGAGTATGAAACTGTTAACACTGTCATTGGCACTATTGCTGAGGATGGTTATGCGGCTGTAGAAGCCAGAAATCTTGGCCCTGGCGACCCCGTTTTTGACGGTACCGGCTCCTTTGCACCAATTGTTTTGTATTCCAATGATCCGCGCGCCGTTGCGTCTTATTTTGGCTTTGCCAACACCGATCCCTACGTCGATGAAGCCTACAACTTACCACCCACACGAGGAGTAGACTACACAGATGATATTGGCATCACCCTAACCTTTGATGTCGGGTCTTTAGCACCTGACACATCGACCTCCTTCATTTTCTACACCAGCTTAGACAATCGCGATTTCTCAGATGTTATAGACGATATTCCCGATGAAGGCGGTGATAACAATGCTCCCACTGGCAGTGTTACGGCTGATGGCATTCTCAAGCCCTGCCGCACACTGACCGCTAACACCTCCACCCTGGCTGACGCAGATGGTTTAGGCGAGTTTAGCTACGAGTGGCAACAATCGGTGACCGGTACTGGGGGTTGGACAACCATTGCAGAGGCCAACAGTAGTACCCTTACCCTGACGGAGGAGCAGATTGACTACTACATCAGACCAATAGTGAGATACACCGACGGTGGCGACACTGTGGAAAAAGTCTTTGGTACCCCTACAGCCAACCCCGTAGAGCGAGTCTACTGGCCCGATTTTGCTGGCGACGGCTCGGCTGATATTGTCTGGCACCACCATCAGGCCGGACAAAATGTGCTTTGGGCTATGGATGGCACCCTATTAGACACGGGCGTCCTGCTCCAGGAGGTTGAGGCAGGGTGGGAGTTAAAAGCCGTAGGCAACTTCAATGACGACTGCAACCCAGATTTGGTTTGGCGGCACAACAGTTCTGGGCAAACCGTGCTGTGGTTGATGGAGGAGACTTTCATTAGCGGCGGCCTATTTTTAGATACCGTAGACCCCACCTGGAGCGTTGAAGCCACTGGCGATTTTAACCAGGATCAGGAAACCGACATTCTCTGGCGGCACAAAACCTCTGGGCAGAACGTGGTGTGGTTAATGGAGGGCACCGAGCGCACCGGGGTAATGTGGCTAGAAACGGTGGAGTCTCCCGATTGGGAAGTGGGGGCCGTAGGCGACTTTACCCAGGATGGCAACCTGGAGGTGCTGTGGCGGCACCGCACGGCAGGCACCAATGTCGTCTGGTTCCTGGAGGGCAATGAGATTGTCGATTCCACCACCCTGATGCCTGTGGAGGCAGGCTGGAATATGGTCGGCACGGCTGATTTCACCCAGGATGGCCGGTTAGATCTTCTCTGGCGGCACGGCACCGCAGGCGCCAACGTTCTCTGGGAAATGGAAGGGTTGGAATTGCGAGACGGCTATGTCCTGCCTGCGGCGGAGGCCGGGTGGGCTGCGGTGGTGTAATCCCCATGCTCTGATCACCCGCTACACTTGTTCTCACCCAAAGCCCCCCTCCCAACGATCTTGGGAGGGGGGCTTTAGCTATAGAAAGAAACTAAGTTTTAACTGATATCAATAAGGCCCACCTCATTCCGAATGGCTTACTCTCCCAATCCATTGCTTTTTGTAACCATTTTGGGCAGAATACGACTCCCTAAAACCTACGGGGAAATATCTAGGTGCAGCTACAGAACCTTTTAGTTTTTTTGATTTAAATGGCTCCGCCACTTTCCTCATTACATAGGATTTTTGCTGTGTATGTCGATGCTCTTTAATCAAAGACGGTAAGGCCGAGATCGCACCGGGAATACTCAAGCCGGATCAGCAAATTTTAGGAATCAAGAGGTTTTTTGTAAGCTCTCAAATTTCAAATTTTTGACTTGCCGAGTTCTGATATCAGAACTCGGCGGGTTGTGCCTTTGCAGCGTTATTGGTCACTCATTTCTCATTGTCCATACCCATCTAAAAAATAAGGCTACGTCTATGTCATTGCTTCTCTCTGCTAACAATCGGGTAATTGCTCAATCGCCTTTCTGCAATGTTCCATTGCCTGATTTGCAGCGGAGATATCCGGGTGAGCGATCGCTTGTCATTATCGACACATCTGTCGAGGATTATCAGACTCTTGTAGCGGGAGTCATTCCGGGTCATGAAGTCTATCTGCTGGAGGCTGACCAGTGCGGCATCACCCAAATCACCCAGATTTTGCGCGAACAAATGGGGATTGCCAGCCTGCATATTGTCTCCCACGGAAAATCGGGCGAACTGCAACTGGGCCGTAGCGTGCTGAATCTGGAAAATCTGCCCGCCTACACCACTCAGCTTCAGGTGTGGCGCAGTGCGTTGGCTGAAAACGCCGAGATTTTGCTCTATGGCTGTGAGGTGGCCCAGGGAGAACTGGGCAAAGCGTTTGTCAATACCCTCAGCCAGTTGACCGCAGCCAATATTGCCGCCTCAGATAACCTGACGGGTAGCCGCGCTCTGGGCGGTGATTGGACACTTGCATGCAATACAGGCGAGATTAGGCATGCTCTTGCGTTTGCACATGTAGCCCTAGAAAAATATGCGGCAATTTTAGGCAGCTTAGACTTTCAGAATCCTATTACCTTTAGCCCAGGATTGGGAGGTGAGAAAAGAGGCATTACAGCTGGAGACTTCAATGGCGATCAAAACCTAGACTTAGCTGTGATATCTGTTCCTTACCATCAGATTAGCGTTCTGCTAGGCAATGGAAATGGAACTTTTCTAATTCCTCACACTACTTTGAACGCAGGGTCTATGGACCCCTGGTCTGCTTCTGATATTACGTCTGGAGATTTCAACGGAGATAACAAGCTAGACTTAATCGTTTCAACTTTCGATTCAGTTTTCCTGGGGGCTAGCGAATTATTATTCTTATCAGGTAATGGAGATGGTACCTTTGCCAATTCCATATCTTTTAATTCAGGTCTTAGTTCAGTTAAAACGATTACCAGCGGAGATTTCAACCAAGATGGAAAGCTAGACTTGGTAACAGGGGATGGGAACACTATTTCAATCATCTTAGGCAATGGAGATAGCACTTTTAGCTCTCCTGTCACGATAAATTCAGGGGTATCAGGTATTAACGGTATTAGCGCTGGAGACTTGAATAAAGACGGAAATCTAGACTTGGCTGTGGTTACACAAGGTAATCAAATCTCAGTGCTCTTGGGTAATGGGAATAGTACCTTTGGCTCTCCTATTATCTTAGGTTCGGGTTTGTCAGGATCGGGGAGTAAGGGGATTAACATTGGCGACTTTAATAATGATGGCAATCCAGATCTAGCTGCGAACGATTGGGCAGGTATGACTTCAGTCCAATTAGGTGATGGAACTGGCATTTCCTTTGGCGCTGTCCAGCAATTTTCTACAGGACTCCCCAATGAAAATACGGATAGCATCTCCGGGGACTTCAATAATGATGGCAGCTCAGATCTGACTGTAGTTAATTATAGGAATTACCCTCAGCTCTCAGTTTTACTCAGCGTTTTCAATTCCCCCAACACCGCCCCCAGTTTCACGAGTGATGCCACTCTGAGCGCTATCAACGAAGACACCTTAAGCTCCACCGGAGACACGCTCACTAACCTCTTTGCTGGTAAATTCAGCGACCCCGATGCCGGTTCTAGTCTGGGTGGCGTTGCCGTTGTCGGCAACACGGCCAATGCTGCCACCCAAGGCACATGGCAGTACTCCACCGATAGCGGCTCAAACTGGTTTGATGTGGGCAGCGTGGCAGATGACAATTCAGCCCTTGCCCTGTCTGCTGCCACCAGGGTGCGCTTCTTACCCGTTGCGGAATACAACGGTACCCCACCATCTCTGACGGTACGCGCCTTGGATAATACCCAAACGGCGTTTACCAATGGTGGCACTCGCATTACTATCAATGCTGCTGTAAATGGCGGAACAACGGCAATTTCGGCAGCGACCAGGACGATCGATACCAGCATCACAGCGGTGAACGATGCCCCCACCCTCGCCAGTGTAAACTCGGTCAGTCTGACGGATACAGCAGCTAACGACACATTCAGCAATGTCGCAGGCACGCTAGTCGGAAATGATGTCGATACTGGCACGCCCTGACCTATGGTATTGCTGGT
>JAAUUR010000324.1 GCA_012031045.1 Leptolyngbyaceae cyanobacterium SM2_5_2 | reverse complement strand
AAGAGGCAGAAGGCACGGGGTAAGGCGGGGCGATTGGCCGCCGGCCACCCTTCGGGAACGCTACAACTATCTGAAGCACCCCACCTCTGCAGCCCATCGACTTTACCATCGCTACCATTGGGCCACAGCAGAGCCCGGCAATAGGGCAAGACCTAGAACTTTTGAATTCACGGTTGCCACCCTCGAACGCCGCACAGGACAGCAGCAGCGCTCCCGTAAACAGCAGAACCAAGTCGCAGAGTGGGAGATTCACCGCCAGTCGCAACAGGCCTACCGGTTCATTGAGGCTTTGCCAGAGGAGGTAGTCTTAGAAATGGTCGCCATTCCCGCAGGCACTTTTCTAATGGGTTCTCCAGAGGATGAGCCACAACGTTATGGCAGTGAATCCCCTCAACATGAAGTCACAGTTGAAGCTTTCTTTATGGGCCGCTACCCCATTACCCAGGCCCAATGGCGAACTGTAGCCGCATGGCCCCAGGTCGAACGAGAACTTAACGCTAATCCGTCACGATTCAAAGACGATGACCGCCCGGTAGAGCGGGTGTCCTGGTACGATGCAACCGAATTCTGCGCCCGTCTTTCTGCTTATACGGGGAGAGAGTACCGCTTACCTGCAGAAGCCGAATGGGAGTATGCCTGTCGGGCTGGTACCACAACTCCTTTCCATTTTGGCGAAACTATTGCTACCGAGCTGGCCAATTACCGGGGAACTGAGTGGGAAGAAGTAGGTGGTTCTGGTTCTTACGGAGATGGCCCGAAAGGGGAATATCGTGAAGAAACGACCCCTGTAGACCATGTTGAAGGGGCCAACGCCTTTGGCCTCAGTGACATGCATGGCAATGCCACATTCTCACGCAGAGCATGGGAACGAGATAGAGATAGATCCCATGCTCTGCCGCCCTAGAGTGTAAGCCCAGCCCTAGACTTTATCCAGTCATCTTCCTTTGGGTTAGTCTAAGGCTAGGACAAACAACCACCAGGTACTGCTCAAGATGCAAACTACTTATCGTCTCAATGCAAGCGAACTCGATCAAAATTTTCTCGAAGGTTTGAAGGCCACATTTCGAGATCAAGAGATCGAGATCATCGTCTACGCACTAGACGCAACAGAGTATCTCTTTAAATCTCCAGCAAATAGATAAAGACTGTTATTTGCTAAAGCCAATATCGAGCAAGGTAAAAACCAAGTTTTCTTTGAGCTTGGCGAGTCTGAATGAAACGTAAAATTGTTTTGAAGCTTCTGCGTTTGAAGACTTTAATGACTGGGTGAGCCTCAACAAAAAGCTCTATTAAAAGATCATAAAGTTGATAAAAGATATTGACCGATCACCATTTTCTGGGCTGGGTAAACCAGAACCTCTTAAATACGACCTAGAAGGATATTGGTCGAGGCGTATTGATGATGAACATCGGCTAGTCTATACAATCACCGATAGTGAAATTATCATTATTTCGTGTAAGTACCACTATGCCTAAAGCTACCCATCCAACCCATTGCCTTGCCGCGAGGTAGGTATACCTAGTAACCAGGCTCCGCCGCCCCAGAGCGAAGGCCTAGCCTCCAAGAATTATTCTCAGGCAGAGCCTGGGAATAGGAAAGCGATAACTAAGTCAGTGATTTGTTAGGGAATGGCAGACTAGCATTACCCTGCGGGTTCATTCCCTAACAAGCGTAAGGTAAGCAATAGCAAAACCGTGATGTCACTTTCTCAGCTTGGTATCTCGGATTGGGATATTCGCTTAAGCCGGGACACTGGCAGAACTTGGCATGTCGGAGTCAGGAGCCAGAAGGCCTATCAATACTGACTTCTGGCTCCTGGCTCCTCGCGACTGCAATGTCCCGCTTTGGGTGGGTACTTGCTGGTAGGGGTAATCTGCAGGTTGCTTAGGGATGGGCCATGCGATCGAGGGCTACCGTCACCGCCAAAATCAAAATATCGTTTTGGGACGGTTCAATTTGCACTTCTCCCTTACTTCTAGCTGCTCGGTAATGTCGGCTTCAAGTACGGAAACCCCCGGCTGATCAGGGGAGTTGCGAGCTAGTCAGCTCGCTCTGGTGCCACCAAAGTTATAGTGTAATTCGTAGTGTAAGTAGAGTGCTTTGGATATCCCCAGAGGTTTAAGGCGGTTTGGCTGAGCAGTTCCCTAGGGCTGCAACCCCCAGGCCGATTGTCGAATTACACTATAACTTACACTACGATTTGGTCTGATGGTACTATTAGACCTGTGAGTCATTCGTAGCGGTAGTAAAGCCCTATGCCTAGGCGCATTGACCCTAAATGTTTGGATTGTGCCCAGCTTTCTGTCGATGAAGCACGACAGCGCCATGGAGCAGAAGGCGATAACTGCTGGAATGAGAACCGCTGTCATCGGCGGCGATCGCATTATCGCAATCGGCGCGATGCCAATGCCTCTCGTCGCAGCCTTTATCGGCAGGGAGTACAGCAAAAGCAGGAAGCCGCTGCCCCTGAAACCCTATCGGTGCCGCTAACGCTCAAGCCTGTAGCTTACCTGTATCTTTACCGTCAAAAGCGTCAGGATGCGCCCCTCCACGCCATTGCAATCTCGGTTTGGGAAGGTAATCGGCGCGTGTTGGAAGTAGATCCGATTCACTGTGCGGGAATGCGAAATCAAAAGATTCAAAGCTATTTGATGGACGTTCTGAAAATGCTCCGGGAGCGGTATGGTATAGCTAAATTTGAGCCAGAAATTCGACTTGAACCTTCAGAATGTCCGATGGGTAGTTGTCCCCTGAGACCTCATTTAAGTACAACGGGTGACGAATGAACCTCAAACAGCTAGAGCTAGAGCTAGAACTAGAGGAACTTTTTGAAGACGCCGCTGAGTCACCAGAGATGGCGGATCTTCAGGCTCTCTGGCAAAAACTTGAGCCGGTGTTGACGGCACTTTCCGCCCGCGAGCGGCTGCGTATGGGTAGTCAAGTCATTGACCAACTAGCCGCCATCCATCAGGCCAAAGCTCACTGCCTACTCGATGACTGGGAGAGTAAACATAACCCCCAAGAGCCGGTACTCCTGGGAAACTGGTTAAAGAGCCTAGTGCGACAGTCCCAGGAGGTTGATCTTTCAGAATTAACGGCCCCTGCGCAGCGCTTTTCGCGTAAATCCGCATCAAAGGATAAACCTGCTGAAGATACCCTGGTGGGGGAAGTGCCCAAAGAAAATTTGCTAAAGATGTTGGATCAGGTGGAGCTAGATGAGCAAAAAGCAACGGCCCTGGCTGTTGCCCATGAAGAGAATATTCAGGCTTGGGTAGCAGAACTGGCTCAGTGGTTTGAGCGTTATCCTGACCCCATTCCTCTCCTGCAACTCCGTCAGAGCCTGGGTTGGCCTCTAGTTCAGCTATGGTTAAGCCTTCTCTTGGGGGGATTTAAGTTGGAAACGACGGATCAATACTTTTATAGCACCCACGTCCTGGTTTCGCTGGGTTCTTCCTAGGGGCAGGAGGGATCAAAGCGTGAATTTGTTAGGGAATGCTTGAGCAATATCTTTGGAGATTTTATTCCCTAACAAAAACGATCCCCTTAGCGACTTCCTTTACCTAAATACTTGGATCTCAGCTTTCCTCCCTGCCAGTAGCGGAGGTAAAGATAAGGGCCATGTCGTTTATTCCCACGCGGAATGTATTTAGTTTCAATGTGGCCCCGAGCCTGTTTTGGTGAGGCCTTATCAGTGGACTCCGCAGTTACTTCCCCATGCTCCGTGGCGGTTGTAGCCGTTTCTGCTGAAGACTCCAGCGCCTCAATGAGTCCAGTCAATACCGCCTGTAACTCTTGTAAATCCCCTAGATCCCAAGCGGCGAGGGTTGGCAGTAGCTTGTCTGTGGGGGATTTCATCTTCGGATAGAAATGTTAGGGAATGTGCTGGGTAAAACCATGGCAAACATTCCCTAATTTTAGCGCTTCTCGGCCTCAATCTTTTCAATCAAGAGTGCAACAGCTTCGCTCAGGACAACGCTTCAATTTCTTCCACCAGCTGCTGCACCTTTTCTATGGCCTGAGCCAAGGCCGTCTTCTTCGCCGAGGGAATCGCCGTAAAGTCAATCTTCCCGACCCTAGTACTGACCGCCCGAAACGCCTTGAGCGGTTCCCATTCTGGCTCTCGTGAAGAACGCAGTGAACTATGGGCGGCAATTTCTTTAACAGATTGTTTTACCTCCGCCACTGGCATCTCCATGGCGTTCTCGATCAATTCTGCCCGCGCCCCCTCCTGGTTAACTTTGTTGATTTCAATGGCGCTGACGGGGGACATTCCCCGCTGAACCGCCTCTTTGAGATCTTCCTCTAGTTGCAGCAAGGGTAGTCGGCTGGCCGCAAAGCTTTTGATAGAGATCCCAAATTTATTGCGCTCCCAGGTTGTTTTGATACAGTCAACTTTTGCTAAATCTACCTTTGCTGTATTACGCGCAATTTGTCGAATCAGAGTAGGTAGTTCATTAGGATCTACCTCTCCCAACTGAAGCAAAAGCGCCTCTGAGAGAATATCCAGAATAGCCAGAGTATCGTCTAGGGCATTCAAGGGGCGATTGGCACCATTGAGCTGATAGGAGAATTCAGCCAGAGCTAAGGGGTTCTTGACCTCCTCGACCGATAGCAAAACCGTGGTGTACCCAAGGCGCTTTAAGGCTTCCCCTGTAGTGTGTCCTCCCAGGTACTCATACTCGTAATTCTCGTCATCCTCAACCCTAATAACCGGTAGGCTGCCGGTGAACCCATGTTCTCGGAAACTAGCCATGAGCTGGAGAATGTGGTCTTCTTCGGTATGGGAACGATATTGCTTCCGCCCTCTACGAATTCGGTCTAGCTTACCTTCCACAAACTTCTTGTCAGCTAGTAACTTCTCCCCACTTTGGGCGGGCGCTTCCTCAGGTTTAGGGGAGATCTCTACAGCGCTGTTCCAGGATTTGATATTTTTGAATTTACTCATAACATGCCCTCCAAAATTTCTTTAGCAATGGTTTGGCAATCGCTCCAAGCTATCCCGGCATTGCCATCTTTTTTCCAGCATCCGTTCGAGCATCTTTAACCAAAACACCTTGAGCCGACGCTTTGGTATAAGCAGAAAATGCTCGCATAAAACCGCTCAACACAGGCTGATCGTGGGCCTGTAAAAAAGTACGGGCATCCTGCTCGTCCTTAGTTCTACCATCCACAATGGTTAAACAGAACGTATAAGGTACCTTTGCACCCAGATTTTCCAGGCGTTTCAAGAACTGAGGCAGCGTATCCAGGCTTAAAGCCTGGGCCGTAGTGGGCACAACCAGCAAGTCTGTATCCTCCAACAAGTCTTTAAGATCTTCGTCACTGGGTCTAGCCTGGGTATCCACCACGATATGGTCTGCTTTGTTCCCTTTCTGAAACCATTTGGAGGCATGTTTTTCTCCAATGACCGTAAAGGGAAGCTTCGTGGAGTCAGATCTTTCAGCCCAATTCAATACCGAGCGGTTGACGTCCCCGTCTATCAACAAGACTTTGGCCGTATCAATTTCCGCGATCGCGGCGGCTAGGTGAAAGGATAGCGTAGACTTGCCTACTCCTCCTTTATCTGAGGCTGTCGTTATGATCATGGGAACCATCGATATGGAGTACAAAATTACTGTAGCAGTGCTTTTGGCCTGTTATAGACAAAACCGATAAAACGTTTTATCGGTTTTGAGGGGTTAACCGAAGGACTACCAACGCCGACTATGATAGTGCCATTCGGCCAGACTGAGCCGACAAATTGACTCGATTTGAATTATCTCACTTTCAAACGAGTTTTCAGGCGCTTCAGCACTTCAAGTTGTCTGAAGCGCCTGAAATGAGTAGGACTTAGCAAGATCTGGTTTGACGGTAAGCTATCAAAAGAGCTGACCTATAGAGATTGTATAGCGGTTTTCATTCGGATGAGGCACAGTAGCAGTCCTTTGTGAACCAGTTGCGAATATCCTCTAAAGAGACTTGGGCATACGCGAATTCAATCGCTTCTTTTAGGGCTGGATAGGTGCGTGCTCCCACCGCCTCAAGTTCCGCATTGACCTCTTCCGTGGCTTTATGGGTAGGACTATTATCAATGACAAGCAGCGCCCCAGGCCACAGATTGGGCGCAATCGAACGGATGGATGTCAGCCTCAACGGTCAAGCCATCCATCGCACCCAAAATCGTCAACGGG
>JAAUUR010000323.1 GCA_012031045.1 Leptolyngbyaceae cyanobacterium SM2_5_2 | reverse complement strand
TCGGGTTAGGCGCAGGTAGGGAAATTTGGGCTTCCTGCACCAGGGGATGATCGAGCAGCACCCAGCGCAAATCTGCCAGGGTAATCGGCGCGGTAGGCAGCACCTGGTGGGCCGGAACCAGATTAGGCTGGCCATAGGCTTCCCCGCTGCGGAGCAAATCCGGAAGATCTTGCTGGATGCGAAACCCCAGCTCGGTCATGGCGTAGCAGAACGCCTCTAGCAGGGTAATGCCGGGGTCGTGGATATTGTGGTCAGTCCAGGACTCCCCGGCATACTGCCGAATTAGCTCCAGACCTTTTTCCCGCAATAGCCCATAGTTGAGGCTGGGGCGGGCCGGTGGCGTGGGGGAGAGGCGCAGCGGGTCGTTCATGAGTCGGCCTGCTCCTGACGCACCTCAGCCAGATCGGCCTGGAGCTGCTGCACCTGGGCGGCCAGGTCTTTCACCGCATTCACCAGCACGTAGATGAGGGCCGAGCCGTTGTAGATCCGCAGGGGGTCATCGCTGCCCAGGTCATCGACTGGGGCCGCGTGGGAAATGGTTTCCGGTAGGATAGTTTCCATTTCCTGGCCAATAATGCCAACCCCGGCTTCGCCCTTCAGGGTGCCCGCCTTGCCGTTGTAGGAAAATCGCACCGGGTGGATTTGCAAAACGGTTTCCAGGCCCTTTTCAAAATCCTGAATATCGTCTTTAACCCGTTGATCGGAGGCCACTAACCACACTTCGCCCGGTGCCGCTTTAACGGCTGCTCCATTAACCTGAAATAACTCCGTTCGCCCCGGCAATTCTCGATCTAAACCAACAATGACGTTGCCATTGGCAGAAATAGCCAGTCGAGGCGTATTGCCCCCCTGGTCAAAGCGAATGTTTTGGCCCAGGGGAGCATTAATTCGTACCCGGCCATTTTGTTCCTGGCGAAAGCCAAATCCGGTCTCTAAATTAGCCACCCCGCTATGGGCAAAAAATGCCTCATTGCCGCTACCAAAAATAGTGGCGGCCCCAAATCTGACTCGGCTACTGTTGCTGGTGCCGCTGTCTAAAATCACCTCTAGCCGATAGGTCGGGCCGGTGGCTGGGAATGTGCCAATCCCTACGTTGCCGCCGTTGTAGGCTACAGCTCCCGTCGCCCCAATCGGTTGAAAGGCTCCGCCCCCACCGCTAGATAGGCCTACCCAGTCTGAGCCATTGTTGAATTCGACCTGGCTGTTGTTAAACCGCAGTGCCCCAGCTTGAGTTAAGCTGCTGTTGCCTAAAATCAGACCTTGCGATAAAACCAAATTGCCGCTGGTATCGACAGTCAAGCCGTCGTCAACGAGGTTGATGAAGCTCTCAAAAATATCTGCAAAATCCTGGCCAGAGGGACGCTCGCCATCCTGAAATTCCTGGGTTAAATATTTGTCGGTTGCGCTGTGTCATGGTGGGCCTCAATGGGTTGGAAAATTTTAGGCTGGAACAATATCGGTCAATACTTCGGACACGTTCGAGAGCGTCTGCCTTTATCCCCCTGAGATCGGTTCAGAAACCTCAAGATCGAGGCTGATGGTCATATAGCCAACGCCCAGAGTTTGAACCCCAAAACAGGTTTCTTCGCCAACATTGATGGGGGTAATACGATGCTCGATATGGGACACCAAAATGCTCTGGGCTTTTGTGGCCACCGCCACTTCAACCCCGCGCCCCACAATGAAGGTATCGCCAATGGTCATGCCGGTAGCCTGGGCCGAAATAGGCGGGGTGGGGTCGGGGCGAATAAAAAAGTCCACCCCGATGGTTAAGGTGCCAACGCCATCCGCATTGGCGCTGCTCTGGCTGTGGTAAAGGTTAAAGTCGGTAACGTAGTCCACATAATCGCGCCCCTCCATAAAGGCCAGAATTTCTGAACGATAAATTTGGCCGCCGAACACAATATCTTCGCCATCGGCGTAGGCCCAGGGCGAGAGAAACCGCTGCAAGTCTTGATTGAGCACGCCCGCGTAGTAGCCCGCGTCTAATCCCGACCGAAAGGCAACCCGGGCATCGACTCGGATGCGCTCATAGAGCGGATGAATGACGTGGATGGTGGCGAAGGGGGTGGCCAGGGCGGTGCTGACATAGTCACCAATGCGGCGCATCAACACCTCGCCAGCTCTAGGTTCCAGGCTGGGTAGCGCCCGCACATCGGGCACCACTACCAGGGCAACATCCCCCGCCTTGGGTTCGCCGTCGGCACTGCTGTGGGGCAGGCACTTGACTTTGAAAATTTCTGGAAAGGCTTCCAGCACCAGGCGTTCAAAATCCCAGACCGTGACGGCCCGGTGGCGGTGGCGCAGCCGTTCGCTACAGCGCCGGAAGAAGTCGGCATCAGTTTCGCTAGTCCGTCCGCCAAAGGAGGGATAGGGTTGCCGCACCGTTTTGATTGACGCGATCCGGCGCTTCAGCCGCTGGATGGTTTCGGCGGCCAGGCCAGCCTGGAGATGGTCGGCGTAGTCTGAAATCTGGCCATCGGTAGGGGCAAAGCTGGCCAACCCAGCCTGACTGCGGAGGGCCAGGGTGCGGGCGGCACTCTCTGGAGCCTGGCGAATCAACGCCCGCAACCAGACCCGTCCGGTGGGCATGGCGGTATGGTCCACAGTGGCATCCCGCCCGATGGCCAGCCCCACCAGCCCCGGTTCTTGAAAGCCGTAGGTGCTGTCGTTGAGAATGGCCGCCCTGGGTAGTACCGTCCAGGTGCTGCCACTCAGGTAGCTCCATTCCGTGGCGGTGGGGCTGAGAATATCAGCGGTGCTGGCGGTGCCCTTGTCAATTTGAAACAGCAGCGAAAACGTTAGCGGGCGGGGTCAGCCCGGTTAGGCCAATGTAGAGGACTCCCAAAGCCGGGGCAGGCTCCTCCTGGCTGGTGCTGGCTCTACCTAGCTCTGGCACCAGTCGAGCGCTAGCCGTTGCCGAGGCCTCTGCATAGCCGAAGGGCTTTAGTCGAAAGAACCGATTTTCGCCCTGAAGGCTGCCAGGGATGACGGTCACCGTCGCCTGGTAATCCAAACTGAGGCTGGCCAGGGTGGGGTGATGGGTCGTTGGGCAGGGGTGGTTGGGGCGGAATGCCATTCCAGCGGCTGAGGGCAATGGCCTGATTTGCATACCGAGCGGCAAACATCTGGTGGCCAAAGGCTTCAAAGGCGGTGCCAGAATCCTCTCGCCGGGGGCCTTGCAGGGTGAGGCGAATAAAGCCAAATTGGGTGTCGATTTTGTAGGCATCCAGGGTTTGGATCTGGGGCTGGGGGGCGTAGGCGCGATTGGCCAACCGCGTGGCCAGGGCAGCGAAGTTGCTGCTAGAAACGGTGATGGTGCGGGTGCTGGCTGCCTCAAAGAGGGCGCGATCGCCCGGCAGCAGCGAATACCAGCGCCGGTTGTAGAGCAGGTCAACAAAGGCGACAAAGTTTCCCCTAAACTGATCCTCCAATTCTTCAAGGGTGAGGCCCGGCCTTAGCGAGGTTTCATCAAAATAGGCTCTGTAGTGGTCAAACAGGCCCAAGCCCTCCGGCAAGTCTTGCCACTCTAGCTGGAGCGTGAGGGAGGTGAGGCGCTTGCTAAACACCTCAGTACTGCCAATGTAAAAGGGCGCCCCCAGGCGGGGCTGGGTGCCAAACAGCGGCATAGGTTGATCCGGCGTCAGCCGCCCCTGACCGTTTTGGACGACCAGATTTTTCACGCCGCTGACGCTTACCTCCAGGGTGACGCTGGTGACAGTCAGCCCCTCTAGCAATTCGTAATAACCCAGGCCACTAGCCAGGCGGCACCGCAACACCGGCCAGGGGGGAAACAGGCCCCTCTGGGTGGAGGGCTGGGTCAACGGCCACAATCGCTGGAGCCGCCTCCGAGAGGGTCAGGGTCATGTCCAAGGTAAGGGATTGTTCCGCCTCGTTGCGGATTAGCCTGGCTCGCATGGTATCTGGCCCTAGCCAGCCCTCAGCCCCACTCAGATCGACCTTGAACCCGCTATCCAACCCTTGGCTGCTAGGAAGGGTCAGCTGGTTTGAACGCAACGCCGCCACCACCCGGACTTGCCGCTGCCCCTCGGCCAGTCGCAAAATGGGCGAGGCCAGGGCAAACCCCAGCTGGGCCTCGGTCATAAACCGCTGGCTAGGATCCAGCCCCAGCTGCTGGCGGCCAAAGGTATGCCAGCTTTCTCCTTCCTGCTCGGCAATGCCTGCCACGCCAAAAAATCGCCAAAAGCCTCGCCGGTCCATTTCTCCCACCAGTCGCCTCAGGTCGCTAACCTGGGCCGCACTGACCACTAGATCGGTCTGGGTGGCGTAGTAGAGCGGTCGCCCCTGGCCATCCTTACCCGCATCCACCAGGGTTTGGGCCGGCAGTAAGGTGGATGCTGCATTGCGGGCCAGCTCGAAGATGATATGCACCGCATCGGCCTGGGCCGGACGACGCAGCAGGCTGAGTTGCTGCTCGTAGTAGTGGCGCAGGTGGCGTTGGGGTAGCTCATTCAGGTCGGCTTGTAGATAGCTGAACAGCTTGAGAAACACAACGAACAGCACCAGATGGGGCGGCCAATCGCGGCGGGTTTGCAGCCGGGTTTCCAGGCTGGCGGCATCGGTGATTTGGCCAGTGGCGGCATCGTCTACCAGCGCCTCTAGGAACGCTTGCCAGTCTCCAGTGGCCTGCCCCGTGAGGGCATAGAACCGAATTTCTGCTGCCAGCTGGCGAGCATAGTCCAACAAACTGGCCAGGGAGCGCTCATCGGGCAGAATGTAGTCTGGCTCCAGGGCGGGCAACAGCCGCTGGAGCTGGTTGGTGCCATCAGGTCTGAGCAAATTACCGTAGCGGAGAAAGCGATCCATAGCTACACCAGGTTGGCTTCATCGAGATAGAAGGGATACACCAGATTGCTGCGGGTATTAGTAGCCCGAATGGTGTAGTCCAGGCGAATATCAATCCGACCTTCCAGGGTGGTGGACTGATCAAAGGTGATGCGGTTTAGCTCAATGCGCGATTCGTAGAACAGAATGGCGGTTTCTAGCTCCCGCTTCAGGTAGGCCGCAAAGCCGGTTGACAGAGCCTCAAAGATTAAGGCATCGCGCTTCCAGCCAAAGGCCGGGCGCATGACGCGCTCACCTACCTCGGTCGCCAACAAAATCGTCAGGCTCTGGCGAATATCTTCCTCGGCGCTGGCCATGCGCACGGTGCGGCCCTGGTTTTCAAACCCCAGGGGAAACGCCCAGCCCTTGCCTAAAAACTGTTCACTCACGGCGCTATCCTCCAATCAGTGACGGTGGGTAAGCCGGCCACAATGGTGCCGCCGTGGGCGGTGCTGTCGCCCAGGCGGGCCGCGCCCAGGCCGCCAATCATCACCGTGGCGCTACCGGCTATCACGGTGTCGGGCGGGCCACTGCAGGTGAGCATGTCCCCCCAGGCGCAGGGCAGGCATACCGCCAATGAGAACGGTGGCCTCCCCCGGCGGCAGGGCGGGGCCGCCCACGTGGGGCACCGTACCGGTGACCATCGGGCAGACATGCATATCGCCAACGCGGGCTGCGGGGGGCATGGGGGACTCCTGAAGAGGGAAGAACGAAGAGGGAAGAGGGAAGAGGGAAGAGGGAAGAACGAAGAGGGGAACCGATGGCGGTTTGGCTGGACTAGTTAATCTCTACGAGGGTGCCTTTGAGGGTTAGGGTGCCGTTGCTGGTGACCTCGGTGGCGGTGCTGCCCTGGGCCTTAAAGCTGGAGGAGGCAGCAAATTCGGTGTTGGCCCCTTCGCCTGAGAGGTCGGTGGCGGCGACTAGCTTGAGGGCTTTGGCGCTGGAAATCTCGATGCCGTCGCTGTTCATGGTGAGTTTGTTGCCGTTTTGGTCTTCTAAAACGATGCCGCTGTCGGCGTCGGAGAGGGTGAGGGTATTGCCGCCGGGGGTGGCCAGGGCGACTACCGTTTGGTCGTCGTCAAACAGCAGGGTGATGCCGCTGCGGGAGACGTAGGTTTTTTGGTGGTTGTCTTCGCTGGCGGTTAGGGGTGGCGAATTGGCGCTGCTGTGTACCATGCCCAGCACCACGGGCTGAGCCGGGTCGGCGTGGAAAAAGCCCAGCACCACCTCATCCCCCACTTCGGGACGAAAGAAGGTGCCGCGCTCTGGGCCAGCATCCAGGGTGGCCACCCTGGCCCACACGCCTTGCTCATCCAGCCCCGCAATGGGGAT
>JAAUUR010000322.1 GCA_012031045.1 Leptolyngbyaceae cyanobacterium SM2_5_2 | reverse complement strand
TCTGCCCAGTTGGAGCCTCTGCTAAGCACTCTGCCGTTTTAGGGCAGCGCCCCAGCTACCCCCCTATCCTACCCAGTCGGGGAAATCCCAAATCCAAAACCGCCAATCTAAAGTCCTTCCCTCTCCATGCCAGGGTCAGTTCTGTACAATTAAGGAGTGTTACGAGCTGATGTTTCTGGCGTGGTTATTACGTCATGGTTGCCGCTGTCATCATTGAGAACTTAAAAAAGTCCTACGGATCGGTTCAGGCGGTCAGGGATGTTTCGCTAACCATTCAGCCAGGGGAAATTTTTGGGCTCCTTGGCCCGAATGGCGCTGGTAAAACAACGGCAATTCGCTGCCTGTGTACCTTGGCCACCCCGGATAGTGGGCGTCTCGAAGTCATGGGTATTCCTGTGGTTGAGCAGCCCCAGCGAGTGCGCCAGTTCCTCGGCTACATTGCCCAGGAAATTGCTCTGGATAAGGTGCTGACTGGGCGGGAACTGATGCAGCTTCAGGCCGATCTCTACCACATGCCCAAAAAGATAGCGACTCAGCGCATCGAACAAATGATCGACCTGCTGGAATTGGCCGATTGGGCCGATCAAAAAACTGGGCGCTATTCCGGAGGCCTCAAGAAACGGCTAGATTTAGCCCTTGGCCTCCTGCATCAACCCGATGTGCTGGTACTGGATGAACCCACCGTTGGCCTCGACATCGAAACCCGCTCGGCGGTGTGGCGCTTTTTACGAGAGCTTAGGGCAGCCGGTACGACGATTTTGCTCACCAGCCACTACCTGGAAGAGGTAGACGCTCTGGCCGACCGGGTCGCCATTATTGACCAGGGTAAAGTCATTGCCAGCGGGACGCCCAGCGACCTGAAGGATAAAATTGGCGGTGATCGTATCACCCTGCGAATTCGAGAATTTACCACCGATGAAGAAGCGCGCTCAGTTCAGGCGATGCTGGCCCAGTTGCCCTTTGTGCAGAATGTGATTATTAACACAGCCCAGGGAAATTCCTTGAACCTGGTTGTGGAGCGGCAAACAGACTCTCTGGCAGCCGTGCAACACGCCCTCAAGGAGGCTGGGTTGCCCATTTTCAGCATTGCTCAGGCACGCCCCAGCTTAGATGATGTCTACCTGGCGGCTACCGGGCGCACCCTAATGGATGCAGAACTGGCCGCGGTGGGTCAGCGCGACCTTAAAAAGGAAAAAAAGCAGGCTATGAAGGGAGGTTAGGAAATTACCATGAGTACCACGCTACCCAGTTCACCCACGACCATGCCTGAAGCTACAACGCTGTCTAACCTTGAGCTACAGGCTTGGAAAGCGGGTTTGTCTGCCGCCTCGCCTGCGTCGCCGGGGGTATTTTCTGGCGCATTTGTGCAAGAGACCCTGGCTATGACGCGACGGCTGTTTATTCAACTCCAGAGGCGGCCTTCTACGCTAATTGCGGGCGTTATTCAGCCACTAATTTGGCTGGTGCTGTTTGGGGCACTGTTTCAAAACGTGCCGGCTGGTCTATTCGGTGAAAGCCGCAACTACGGCCAGTTTTTAGGCGCTGGGATCATCGTCTTTACGGCCTTTGGCGGAGCCCTCACGCAGGCTTGCCGGTCATGTTTGACCGCGAGTTCGGCTTCCTCAATCGTTTTTTGGTGGCACCTTTGGCCTCTCGTTACTCAATTGTGGTGGCCTCATCCCTGTTTATTGCCACGCTGAGTCTCATTCAAACTGCGGCGATTCTAGCCTTGAGTGCCCTGCTGGGGGCTGGCCTGCCCAATGGGCCAGGACTGCTGCTGGTCTTCGCCATTGTGATGACGCTGGTTTTGGGGGTAACGGCCCTTAGCCTGGGGCTAACCTTTGCTCTGCCGGGTCACATTGAATTAATCGCCGTGATTTTCGTTACCAATTTGCCGCTGTTATTTCCAGCACGGCTTTAGTCCCCCTAGACTTTATGCCTCGTTGGTTACAGGTGGTGGCTAGCCTCAACCCGCTGACCTACGCGATTGAACCGATCCGCTATGTCTACCTGCATCCAGATTGGCGCTTAGACAGTGTTGTGTTGGAAACTCCCTTTACTAGCGTCTCTTTAGGCGTTTCTCTGGGCCTACTGGTCATCTTCTGCGCTACCGCTCTGATATTGATTCAGCCCTTGCTGCGCCGTCGCATGGCTTGAATACTGGCCCAACGGAAGGCACCATTCGTTAGCTTCTTTGCTATAGTCTGGAACAGAGATGGTTATGTATCAGTCTTGGCAGCTGGTGGGTTAGCTGGCTGCGGCCTAGCTAGCGTTTTGCTTGTGTTTGATAGTTCATCTGTATATGGTGTCAAGGAGTTGTCCTATGGCTAACCGAGTTGCGTCATCCTGTGCCGTGGCGAGTGTCCTGGCCTTTCTGGGTCTTGCTGTGGCCATGCCCGCCGCTTGGGCACAGGCGCAAAGCATCAACCCGGATGGGGATACGGTGGTTGATCCCAATGCTGGTTTTGGCTCCACCGATGGCAGCAGCGGATTGTTTGGTGAAGGCAGTTCTCCCTTCGACTTGATTCATCGGGCCGTGTTGATGAATGAAATGAGCTTGTCTGACTTTAGCCGCCAGCACCAAAATCGCATCTCCACCGAAGCGGCCAACTTCCGCTCTCTCCAGCAAGAGGCTTTGCGTCGCCAGGCGGCACCAGAGGCCACTGATAATGAGGCCACCCCGGAAGGAACAGTTGAGTAATCTGCTCTGTGGAGTTAGTCTCTGGGGGCTGATTGTGTTGGGCTCTGGCAGAAAAGGCTTGATGCCAAGCGGCTGAAATTAGTCGGTGCGGCGTAAATAATCTCGGATGCCGGCGGTTCTTGATCAATGGAATCGTCGGCTTTAAGCATTAGGTTTAATCGGGGTAGGCGAGCTGGGGTTTCCTGTAACTAGGAGGGCTTCAGCATTTTTTTTACAAGACGTAAAGTTTACTTGAACACCCAGCCTAAGGGGCTGGATTGAGCAACTTGTCGCTAGGCTGGACGGGATTGAGTTTTCGCCACTGTTTTTCCAGACAAGCATCAACCATGCTAGACACCCTCCGAGTTTTTCTTGGCACCCGCTGGGCACACCTGACCTGGGTTGTTTTTGACTGGCTGGCTAGCGCCAAACTGGTGACGCTGACGCTGTTGGTCTTTACCGCTGTCGCTATGTTGGCCAGCACGCCGCGTTACCGACGCCGGATGATGATTCTGGGATTGTCGCTGCTGGCTGTGTACTGGTTTGTGGTGTCGCCATTGTTTTCGGTGCCAGCCATTGGCTTGTTGACTCGGTTTGTGCCGCCAGATACGGGCCAAACCGCCGATGTGGTAGTGGTTTTGGCCCGCCCCTCAGAGGCGCGGGGAGAGCGCTACGAGACTGCGGTTGCCATGATGGAGGCTGGCCGGGCCGAGAGGATATTAGTCATGGGGCGATACCCAGCCGAGGATGTGTTTGAAAAACTAGAGCAGCGTCAGCTATCGCCAGAGCGGTTGACCAGTGCAATTTGTGTTAGAACCACCTTGCAGGAGGCCGAGTCGGCGGCGGTGCTGTTGTCGGCCCAAAACCTGAATCACATTGTCTTAATTACCGATCAACCTCACATGCTGCGGGCCTGGTTGACTTTTAAGGGCTTTGGGTTTGCAGTCATTCCTCACATGGAGCCGATTCAGGACTGGGTGGCCCATCACGAGCGCTCTTTCTGGCGATTCGCGAATATTTGGGCCTACTGAGCTACGGGTTGCTGGGGCGGCTCCAATCTCCGACTCCAGACCATCTGGCCCAATTAATGGCGGATGCGGCCAACCAATTCCCTACCGATGGTTGTTTTATGACGGCAGAGCAACTGCGCCAGTCCTTATCCAGTTATTCCTCCCCGACGAATTAATAAGACTAGCTGAGCAAGCCTGCTACCCTGAACATGGGATAGTTTTAATGTTGCTTAGCGTCGGCCATAATCATGGGAATGCAAGTCTGGCCTGGTCATCCCCACTTGCTGGGGGCTAACTGGGATGGTTCGGGCACTAACTTTGCGCTGTTTTCGGAAAATGCCACCGCTGTAGACCTGTGCTTGTTCGATCAGCAGGGCCTCGAAACCCGCGTTGCCTTACAGGAAGTTGAGAATTACGTCTGGCACGGCTACTTGCCAGGAGTTGGCCTAGGGCAGCGCTACGGCTTTCGGGTGCATGGGCCTTACCAGCCGGAAACCGGCGATCGCTTCAACCCCCATAAGCTATTGATCGATCCTTACGCTAGGGCGGTGGAAGGCGATGTCCAGCTTGAACCGGCTATCTTTGGCTACAACATGGCCACCATCGTTAGAGACAACACCGACCTTTCTTTTGCTGATAGTGACAGTGCCCCCTACGTGCCCAAGGGCGTTGTGGTTGACCCTAGCTTTGATTGGGACGGTGATCGCCATCCCAACACCCCCTGGCACCGCACCATCATCTACGAAACCCATGTTAAGGGCATTACCCAGCGTCATCCAAGCCTACCCGCACCCCTGCGGGGGCACCTATGCGGGGTTGGGGCACCCCGTGATGATTGACTACCTGACTAGGTTAGGGATTACAGCCGTAGAACTATTACCCGTGCATCATTTCCATGCCTTTCCGGGGCATTTGGCTGGCACTGGTCTACGCAATTATTGGGGCTACGACTCACTCAACTACTTTGCCCCTTACTCCGGCTACAGTGCGTCGGGGCAGACCGGGCAGCAGGTAGCTGAATTTAAGCAAATGGTTAAATCCCTGCACCAGGCTGGCATTGAGGTCATCCTCGACGTGGTCTACAACCACACAGGGGAGGGCAGCCACCTGGGGCCAACCCTCACTCTCCGGGGCATCGACAACGCGGCTTACTACCGCCTGGTGGACGATGCCCCTCGCTATTACATGGACTTTACCGGCTGCGGTAACTCCCTCAATGTAAGGCATCCCCAGATCCTTAAGCTGATTATGGATAGCCTGCGCTATTGGGTGCTAGACATGCACGTAGACGGCTTCCGCTTTGACCTGGCCTCGGCCCTAGCCAGAGAGCTCTACGAGGTGGATAGTCTAGCCGCCTTTTTCGACATCATCCATCAGGATCCTGTTCTATCCACCACTAAGCTGATTGCCGAGCCCTGGGATCTGGGCGAAGGCGGCTACCAGGTGGGCAACTTCCCGCTGCTATGGTCAGAGTGGAACGGCAAATATCGCGACTCCCTGCGCGACTTCTGGCGTGACCACAACTGTCGCCTGGGGGAATTTGCCTTTCGGATTACCGGCAGTTCTGACCTGTATCAGGCCAATGGCAAGCGCCCCCACGCCAGCATTAACTTCATCACCTGCCATGACGGTTTTACCCTCAGAGACCTGGTTAGCTACAACGAAAAGCACAACCTGGCCAACCGCGAAGACAACCGCGACGGCGAAAGCCATAATCGCTCCTGGAACTGCGGTGCCGAAGGAGACACCGACGAGCCTGAGATTCTGGCCCTGCGGCAAAAGCAGCAGCGCAACTTTTTGACGACGCTGCTGCTCTCCCAGGGCGTACCCATGCTGCTGGGCGGCGACGAACTGGGCCGTACCCAACAAGGCAACAACAACACCTACTGCCAAGACAGCGAAATCTCCTGGTATGACTGGGATTTGAGCCGGGATAACCAACAGTTGCTCGACTTTACCCGGCAGCTAATTCAGCTCCGGCTCAACCATCCCAACCTGTCGCGCCGCCACTGGTTTCAAGGGCGAGAAATCCATGGCTCCGGCGTTTTTGACATTGGCTGGTACAACCCCGATGGCCACGAAATTACCGATGCCCAATGGCACGATGGCTCGGCCAAGGCTATTTGCGTCTTTTTCAACGGGGAAGAATTGATTAGTCCTAATTCCAGAGGGGAGAGAATTTTGGACGATAGCTTTCTATTGCTATTCAATGCCCAACCCATTCCCCAGACCTTTCATATTCCCCATACCGTGAAAAAGCGCCGCTGGAGCCTGGTGCTGGATACCCAAAAAGAAACCGGCTTTGTGGACGACCAGCACCGCTATGAACCCGACGAGGCCATTGCCCTGGCTGACTTTTCGGTGGCGGTGCTGCGCTGTAACCCAGGCGTTCAGAAGCAGGACTAGGCCGTGCCCCTTTACGACCGCATCTATGCCGTTGTGCGGCAAATTCCCCCTGGTCAGGTGGCGACCTACGGCCAGGTGGCTGAGTTGGCTGGCC
>JAAUUR010000321.1 GCA_012031045.1 Leptolyngbyaceae cyanobacterium SM2_5_2 | reverse complement strand
TTGGGGGAGGGCAGCTCGGTCTAGGACGATCACATCAGGCGTAAACCCGGTCTGGTTGGTCCAGGGGTTTGATTGGGCCGCGATGGGGGATGAAGTAATCGGCCCCTTGCTGCGACAATGTCGTAATTGAGCCAGCGAGTCGATCGCCGCCGCCACTTGTATCGTCTTCGCCGCCGCTGCGCGAACATGAGGCCCGGTCGGTTCCCCATCAAACAGCTCTCCATCAATGAGTTCGTAGCGATTGTCATTGCCATACTGAGCGAGAAAATCGTCAAAGCTCAGGGAAATGGGTTGTGTGGGTAGGTCGCTTGCGAGTGCCATGATTGCGCTGGTTACCCCGTAGCCTGGTATTAAGGATTGATTACTAACACAATGGGGGAGGTATTACTGACAACGAGTGTAGGCTAGGTCGCCATGGTTCAGACTGGTGGCGGTATCGGGATAGTCTGCTAAAAAATGGTGGCTACAGGGGTGCTAAAGCCTGGCAGCAAGGGTGACGTGAGGGTATCTCCGGCCAGCAGTGTCCCAAAAAGTTGGAGCTGAGTCTCTGTACGGCGGTAAATTTCCAGGGTTTGCCGTTGCCAACTGACGATCCAGTATTCCTGCACCCCATGGAGGGAGTAGAGTTTTAGCTTTACCTCTTTATCGCGCTGTTCGTTCAGGTCACCAGGGGAAAGAACTTCAACAATTAGTTCAGGGGCAACCGTCAGATGGCCCACCTCATCGATGCCGTTGGCGAGGCGATCTCGGCTGATCCAGACCACATCCGGTATGACCGCATCGGTGGGGCTAAAAATCACACCGGGGGCTTGAAACGCACTGCCCAGGCCAGTTTGTTCTGACCAGGTTTCCAGGCGAACATGCAGTTTCCCTGCTGCACCTTGATGGCGAATATGAGGAGCACGGGTCACGTACAGGTCTCCATCAATGATTTCGTAGCGTTTCCAGCCGCCATCATCGGGCATGGCATTGAGGTCGCGGGTAGTCCAGCGGAGGGCGTTAGGAACCATGACATGTGCTGTTGAGCGGATGGTTTCAGTGTAGTCGATCAGATCAGGGTAGCCGTCAAGGCTGAGCGCCAAAAAGCCATAGTGCGGAAACGCTCCATTTCAGCGTGAGGTCAACCAGTAACGATATTCTGCCGCGATCGCCATGCCCCTGATTACCACCCCCACCCTGAGCCACATTCGCGCCGCTGCCGAATGGTTAGCAGAGGGAGACCATCCCAACCCTGACCTGGAGTACGTTCTCAACTTAATGTTGATGGAGTGCTTGCCACAAAATCCGAGGGAGTTATTGGCCATTGTCCATACCGCTGCCGCCCCAGAGAGGCTTGAACCCAGCCAGATCTGCGGTGTTCTGGTGGCCGGCCCAGGTAACAAAACTGTCTCCCTGACTGGCTGCAACCGCACCACCACCGAAACCCTCCTCTCCCTGGTGCAAAGCCGGGGCTGTCCCCAGCGCATCGCCACCTCACTCCCCAGCCGGGATTGGCTGCGCCCCCGTTTGCTACGAAATTATCAACTCCAGCGAGAGCATAGCTCGCTGATTATGGTTTGTACCCAAGTGCCCCCACAGGGCCAGGGACGGTGGGCCACCCCCAACGACATACCCACCCTGCAAGCCTATGCTGATCTGCGCTTGCTATCAAATCTGGGCTAAGTGAGTTGATCTGCCACGCTAACGCCGTTGTTCTAGCCGTCGCCGCCACTCCTCATCTAGCTTGTCTTTGTTGTTGGCCTCTTGCTCGGTCAGGTCGGTTTCGGTGGTGTAGGCCAGGTCATCAGCACCAACGATGGTTTGGGTGGTGAGGGTTTGGGCAAAGGCCAACTTCTCCTGAACCGTATCATCCACCTGGGCTAGGGCTTTGGCCCGCTGCTGGCGATCCTGGTTGCGAGTGGTAATCTTTTGGTTTTGCCGCTGCACCCAGAAATAGCGCACCAGAGGAATCGACAAAAACGCTGACCCGTAGCCCAACAGCACTACATACAGGGAGTTCGCCAGGGCCACCACACCCCCGATTTGGGCTACCAGGGTCTGATCTTGCAGCAGGCTGCCTAGCACCAGGGCACCAATCAGGTTAGCGCTGCCCAGGGCAATGGCCATCATAATCTGGCCGGAGCTGGCGTTGCTGAATTTGCGGGGTAGCTCTTGCAAAAACTTGGGGGGCGAGATGCGTCGTCGTTCCTTAGCCATAACCTGTAGCTCTGGGAACTGGTAGACAATTCCCCCCGCCGGGCTGACCTGGGGTCATCCCATTAAAGCGGCTCAGCACTGGCAGCATAAAGTCTTCTAAATCCTTGGCCCAGCCCTGGCCCAGGTTACTCAAGAAGGGGGTAATTTGCTCAGCCACCACCACGCCGCCATTCGCCTGGACGACGGCAGCAATTGCCTGCCAGCGTCGGTCATCCAAATCCGCGTTGGGGTCGCCATCGCCAAACAAAAAGGAGAAAACCGCCTCCAGGAAGTTCATCTCACTGGAGCGATCCGCTTTGGAACGGCGCTCACGGCGATCGTAGTCAAAGTCAAACAGCCAGAAAATATCTGGGCCAAACCAAACCCTCGGCAGCATCACCATACCACCGCCACCACTGCCGCCACCGAAGTTGCCCTCGCGGTCGTCCCCCTGGCGGGCTGTGCTGGCGGCAATCACTAGGGCCAGAATGGCCACGGTGATGAGCACCAGCGACAAAATCAGCACTACCCCAAAGGAAATCCGAATTAAATAGAACAGTATTTTCCAAATGCGCTCCCAGGCGGCCTGCCAGCGCAATCGTCGAGATTTGCTTAGCAAAATCCCCTGCATATTTTTGGGGAAGACGTAGGCAATTTCCCCACTCTCTGAAACCTGGAGATGAGCTTGCACATCCGTTGCCAGGGCTAGCATCCCCTGCTGAGCTTCTTGCAAGGACAATCCGGCCCCTGCCGCTACATCACCAACGGTGACCCGGTAGTCGAGGTGCTGGATGGTTTTAATCAGAGTTTTGTAGTCGGCCATAGAGAAAGCCCCTGGCATCAGAGGCCATACTGGAGGATTATTACTCCCAGTATAGAAAGTCAGACCTCAGACCCACAGGGGCCGGTAACCGAACTCAAACCCTAATAGCCTGAATTGGGGACAACGCCATTACCTTCTCGGAAGATTGCCCAGAGGTAGGGGAGGTTAAAGCTATTTACCCCATGGGTTTTCTAAACCCAAACTCAGGCCTAATAGCTAAGACCGGCTTGAGCGCTAGTTATTCTTACCCAATACCTGATCCCGGATGGAAGTAATGTCACTAAGTAGTTCCTGACGATTGGAGGCCTTAAGTAGGTAGCGGTACAGGAACCAGCCCGTGTAGAACAGACCAATCAGCTGCAGGGCAGGGCCAAGCAACGGAACATCATTAACGGCATCAAGCAGGGCCAGCACAATTTTCACGGCTAAAACAGCCGCAAAAATTAGACCAACGGTAACGATCGGGCGGCGATAGCGCTTAAAAAAGTCAGAGATGTAGTCGGGTAAGTCTCCTAGAAGCCCGGATACCTTTTCCCAGATCTGAGCGACCTGGCGAGTGGCTTCATCACCCAGGGCAGTGGCGGCAGATTCTGAGGTATCAGCCTCAACCATTGGCTTTTCTGGCTCTGTCAACGGCGCGTCTGACTGAAATTCTGTGCTCATGGCGAAACATCCTGGGGTTTAACTAACGAAGTCTAAAAAATACGAGATAAGGATACACCCAAATTGGGTTGAGCGTTAGCAGAGTTATAGACTGAAACTGTTTGATTTTCAAATTTTTTTGGGAGGAATAGTCGCCAAAACCTTAGCCTGCGGGGTAGGCAGAGATGGCCTATTGTCCTGAGAAGCTTTCTAGGGAATCTAGATAGCGCCTAAGCCGTTGCCTATCCACCACAAAGCCAGGGTCGGAAATTCGCTGGGCGCGACGCTCCAAACGCCGTGAGGCCGTTGACCAATCTATAAACGATGCGGTGCTATCGGATTTGGAGCGAGATCGGGGTGCCATCAGGTGTTCTCAGTCAGCCCCAGTACTATAGCAATCTTGTAGACTAGGAGAGCAGATCACCTAGACAGTAGTTGAGCAGGGTACTGGTACCATCGAAACGGTTTACGGCCATCTAAAAGGGCTCAAGCCCAGTCAGCTCAAGCAGCTGCAAAAGATCTATCACCAGCGGCTGCCGGGGGGGTGCGTTGTTACCCCTGAGTTTGCCCAGCGCTTAGCCGCCATCAGCACGGAAATTGGCAACCCGGTCTGTGCTTATATTAATCGCCGGGGCCAGGTCGTTCGCGTTGGGGTTGGTACCCTGCGGCAAACTCAGATTCCCCTCACTGAGCTGCCCCGCTACGGGGATGAACGCCTCTGCGGCATCCGCTGCATTGCCACCCAGCTAGAAGCCGCCCCCCCCGGCGACGCCACCCTAACGATGATGGCTCTGCAACGGCTGGATGTGCTGGCTACCCTAGCGCTAACGGGCAGTGGTTTCAAACGCCGGGGCGGGGGGGCCACGGGCTACATTCAGGAAACCTATTTGGCGCACCTAGTCCCCCACCCTGAGCAGCGCTGGGTGGTGTCCCCTGCTATGGGCCTGGATGAGTTGGCCAGTCAGGACTTTTTAGACCTGGCCGAAGGGTTGGAAGAAGAGTTTCGCCGCGCTTTTACTGCCCGCCAGGTGGATGCCGATCACGATCGCGTACTGGTGGTGGGCCTGCTGACTAGCGACCAAACCAGCGACCATTTTCTGCACCGTTTTGAAGAGCTAGAGCGGCTGGTAGAAAGTGCTGGGGGCGAAGTGTTGGATGCTCTATACCAAAAGCGGCCCCGGCCCCATCCGCAAACGGTGCTGGGTGCCGGTAAGGTGCAGGAGGTGACCCTGGCCGCCCAAACCGTGGGCGCTAACCTGGTGGTGTTTGATCGCGACCTCTCGCCCGTGCAGGTGCGGAACCTGGAGAATTTAATCGGCATTCGCGTGGTGGATCGCACTGAGCTAATTCTGGATATTTTTGCCCAGCGCGCCAAATCTGGGGCCGGTAAGCTCCAGGTGGAGCTAGCCCAGTTAGAGTACCAAATGCCGCGTCTGACCGGGCGAGGGCGGGCTATGTCCCGACTGGGGGGCGGCATCGGCACCCGTGGCCCTGGGGAAACCAAGCTAGAAACCGAGCGGCGCGCCATTCAGCGGCGGATTACTAAGCTTCAGCAGGAGGTCAACCAGCTTCAGGCCCACCGCGCCCGCCTGCGCCACCGCCGCCAGGATGACAACCTGCCCTCCATCGCTGTGGTGGGCTACACCAATGCAGGCAAATCTACCCTGGTCAACACGCTCACCAACTCCGAGGTCTACGCCGCCGACCAGCTCTTTGCCACCCTCGACCCCACTACTCGCCGCCTCTCCATTACCGACCCAAATACCCACCAGGCCACCCAACTGGTGCTGACGGATACGGTCGGCTTCATTGAAGAGTTGCCAGCCTCTTTGATGGATGCTTTTCGCGCCACCCTGGAAGAAGTCACCGAAGCCGACGCCCTGCTCCATGTGGTGGATGTCTCCCACCCGGCCTGGCAAGACCAAATTCACTGGGTGATGCGAATCCTCAACGATATGCCCATTGCGCCAGGGCCAATGCTGCTGGTGTTTAACAAGGCCGACCGAGTCAGCCAGGAAGACTTGGCCATCGCCCAGGAGGAATATCCCCACGCCCTCTTCATCTCCGCCACCGAGCGCCTGGGTCTAGAAACCCTGCGCCACCGCCTCTTGCAGTTAATTGATTACGCTGTCACGGTTTAGAGCTTGTGGTTTGTAGAATCAACAATTTGTGGGATGGGTTAAAGGGATTGGGATAGGTGACAGATCTAACAGGGCTGGGTGTCACGGCGCACTGCCAAGCAGAAGCCCGCTACGCCCAGCCGACCAACTCAAACGGTTAGACGCGCCCTGTTACTCCAGCCGCAGGATCTTATCCATCACCACCATCCACTGGTTCGGCGGTTCCGTCGTCAAGGGACGCTCACTGCTGGAGCCAGTCTCCGGAGTGGGGACAGGGATCGGCTCGCACCAGTCGTTCGGGTCGGCATAGCCGTAGCGATGCAGAATTTTGATCACCCGGTCTAACCCGCGCAAACTGCCGTAGAGCACATGGCGCACTCGTTCGGGTTGGGGCTGAGATCTTTGGGAAGACGCAGGCGGAAGATTGGACGCG
>JAAUUR010000320.1 GCA_012031045.1 Leptolyngbyaceae cyanobacterium SM2_5_2 | reverse complement strand
TCACCCCTCCCCCATCCACCCTCATCCCACCCTCTACTCATCCCCATGCCGATGTCATCCACCGGCTAGAGGCGGGCGGGTCCATGCTGCCGGATACGCCAGAGAACCTGATGCAGATTATCGGCATCTATAAGGCCTACGCGGTGCCGATGGATTTTTACTGGCGTGACCTGCTCTACATTGCCGAGCGGGTGTTTTTGAATCCGCTACCAGCCTTCAAGTATTTTCTGCCCCAGAAGTATCTGGATCTTCCCAACCACTATGCTGGCGATACGGCGGATCTGCGCATCTGGCGCGGGGAGGCCACGGCCCACCCTGAGCTGCTGGAGTTCATGGAGAAGGGCGAGGTGAAGCGCAAGTGGCCAAAGCTGTTCCACCACCTCTGGCACGATCGCGTCAATATGGAGTTTGCCGAGGCCTGCATGGTAGCTATGCTGTGGCACCAGGATATGGGCGGTCGGTTCAACGATTTCCTCTACACCGACGAGTACAAGGCGAACTGCGATCGCGCCATCAAAGCCTATTTCAAGAACAATCCCCTGATGCTGGGTCTGCACAAGCTTTTCCCAGAGATGTTCTACGAAAAGTGCCGGGAGCTTTCCTACTACGCCAACCTGGGCCTATTCTGGGAGGTGATGGCTCCGGTATTTTTTGAAATGTCGGACATCTACGACGAGGGTGGGTTTGCCGGTGTGCCTGATGCCATGAACTTCCTGGTCAACGGTATTTTTGCCATTGCGGGCCGCCCTATCTACCACCGTGTCTATATCGGCGATGAGTGCTTTGAGTTGATTCCCAAATCCAAAGCCTTTACCTGGCTCTACGAAGCGGCCCTGCCCTACGTGGAAGCCGTGTTCTACCGCACCGCTCCCTTCCGGGGTACCAAGTCCTACAATGCTCAGGCCAATCAGGTGCCTAACGATCAGAACGACTTCCACTACGGCATTCTCTACGCCGACGTGTTCCCAGTGGGCAGCGCCGGTATTCCCCCCACGCTGCTAATGCAGGATATGCTGCACTTCTTGCCGCCCTACCTGCTGGAGTACTACGAGCAGCACTGCCGGGGTGAAGACGACATGCTGATTCAGCTTGGCATTACCTTCCAGCGCTCCATGTACAAACGTCACCTCCGCCGTTATTCAGGCGTTGCGGACGGCACTGCTGTATCCCTTAGATGACGCCAACCCTCGCCACTTAATGGCTAACCGCAAATTCTTCGAGGCCCAGATGGATCGCTTCATCCGCCCCGAAGCCCGTCTGCGAGATATCCAAAGTCCGGATTATCGCTAATCCTAAAAATCGGGTTTCCTAACCCCAGAACCCCGGTTTTTTCAAGAAACCGGGGTTCTGGACTCCCCAATCCAACAATCCCCAATCCAAAATTGCCATGCCCACCATCGTCGATATCGCCGTTAGTAACGAAGGCTTCTCTACTCTGGTTGCGGCTGTCCAGGCGGCTGGATTAGTCGAAGCGCTGCAAAGCCCTGGCCCGTTTACTGTGTTTGCCCCCAATGATGCCGCCTTTGCCAAACTGCCGCCGGGTACAGTTCAAACCCTGGTGCAGAATCCGCCCCAGTTGGCCCGCATTCTCACGTTTCACGTGGCGGCAGGTAAGTACACCAAGGACGAACTGATTAAACTGGGTACGGTGGCTTCCCTGGAAGGGGCACCGATTCCCATTGACGGCACCGAAGGCTTTGAGGTGAAAAACGCCACGGTCATTGCCGCCGACATTGAGGCCGACAACGGCATCATCCATGTGTTGGATAATGTGATTTTGATGGGCTAATGCCTGGGCGCGATGGGCAGGGCTATTTATAGTACAATAGCTCTATAATCATGGCTACGCCTATGGCCAAATCTCGCAAGCTCGAAGACCTGACCGCAGCGCTCAACCACATTCGCCCTGAGCCCACCTCTGAGCTAGGGCTGGCAACGCTAGAGCAGGCTATCCACAGCCGCTATGGCGTGGCGGTTGCTCAGGCCGCTCGCATTGTCAGCGAGGCGGAGATGTTGGGCCTCATCCCTAACCTGGTGGCGGCCTTTGATCGGTTTCTGGTGAAACCCAAGGAGAATGATCCGGGCTGTCGGGCCAAGCAGGCGATCGCGGAAGCCCTCTACCGGCTGGAGCATCGTGATGAAACCCTCTTTCTCAAGGGCATTCGCCATGTGCAGCGGGAGCCCGTATGGGGTGGCCAGGTGGACACAGCCCCCAAGCTACGCGGTACCTGCGCCCTCGGCCTGGTGAGAATGAACTACCCCGCCGTGATGGTGGAACTGGCTGACCTGCTGGCCGATCCAGAACCGGAGGCCCGCATTGCGGCGGCTCGCGCCATTGCCTACAGCGAAAATGACCTTGGCGTTGCCTTGCTACGGTTGCGGATTAAGGTGGGCGATACGCCACCCGTTCTGGGCGAGTGCGTGGCCGCTTTGCTGAAGCTGGCCGCTGGGGATTCTCTGCCGCTGGCTCAAACGTTGTTAGAGGCCGGTCGCAAACTCTCTGACAGTGAGGCGGCGGTGGAGCTAGCCGAGGTAACGGCTCTGGTGTTGGGCGAGTCTCGCTTACCTGAAGCGCTGCCAATTCTGCAAGACTGGTGGCAACGCACGACCCACCCAGAGTTGAGACGAACAGCCCTGTTTGCGAGCGCTACCCTGCGCCAGGATAAGGCACTGCAATTTCTCCTTGATCTGTTAATAGAAGGCTCCTCTAGGGATGCTGAGGATGCCCTGAAAGCCCTGGAACTCTACAAAGCCGACGAATTTTTGTGGCCCCAGGTAGAGGCCTGCTTAGCCCATCGTAACCGTTAAACAAGGTTGAATTGCTGCCTGGCCGATGGCCTACCTTTGCCGGGGGGGCTGGCTCCTGTTTTTTGAGGCTACTTACCCTGGCCCACTTTGCATTGGCCCCAGGTAGCGGGTCAGGTAGGGGGAAAATACTTCGTAAATGAGCGTCAGTGGCTTGCCCCGATGCCAGAATAAATAGTGACGGCCCCAAAACGGCCCAACCTGGCCAAAGGCATCTTCCAGAGCCTCAGACTCGCCATAGTAAAGCCCCTGGATATCGCGATAAAGCTCGGTGCGGAGGCGGGCCAGGCTGGCCCAGATGGGTAGAGACTTGTTTTGCAGGTACTCATCCACATGGCTGGCCTCCCACCAGGAGGCAGCGTAGGCCAGTCGTTGGCCAGAGGCCGTTCGTAGCCACACCTGGCGACGCAGTCGCGGCCCTGGTACCACGCGGATGATGTCCGGTGCGCCATCCAAGTTCATCCCCACCAGAGACATATCAATGACATCGACTTCGGTTCGTTCGCGGGTGAGTAGCTGCAAGTGGCGGGTTGGGGAACCGTCTCCCAGCAGCAAAATTTGCCAGGCTGGGGCCAATTGGTCGTGGGTAGCCCTTTTGCACAATGGGTTGCCCGGCTTGCCAAAGGGGCTTGAAGGGCAGTACCAACAACAGGGGATGGCATCGGGGTTGAGGGGCTGAATAGCGGAAGCCAAAGTGCGTTATGGAGATACGTTACAAAAGTTTATCTATGGTTCTATAGTATCCTTCATTTTCGGTTGATTGGGGCTTTCGGTTAGAAAACCGGCAACCAGAGAGGGCATTTACATCCATTGACTAAACTACACCGTTCAGTTAAATTCAATTTTATTGCCAGTTTTTCTCAATTCCCTCCCAGCCTCTAGTCGAGACAGTTATGAGTGCTCATCCGGTTCAGCCCTGGAAAAAACCAAGTTTGTGGATTGCGCTGGCGGCGTTGTTGGTGGTTGGCGCAGGTTCTACAATTGTCGCGCGCAATATGATGGAATCGCGCCGGTTAGCCCAGGAACAGGCAGAGTTGCCGCCGCCTCAACAGGTTAAGGTGGTAGCGCTGGGCCGCCTGGAACCGGCTAGCCGAGTTATTGAGGTGGCCGCCTCCGATGCCGGGCGGATTGATGCCCTACTGGTCAAAAAAGGGGATGTGGTAACCGAAGGGCAGGTGCTGGCCTACCTGGATCGCTACGAGGTTCGCAAGGCTGAGCGCGATGTGGCCGCTAGCCAATTGGCGGAAGCCAGAGCCCAGCTTGCGGCAGAGACAGCGTTGGGGAATTCTCAAGTGCAGGAGGCCAGCACCCGCGTCAGTCAAATTGATGCGCCGCAGCAAGCCGCCATCGCTGCTCAAGAGGCCGCTATTCGGAGCCTTCAGGCCGAGCTAGATGTGGCTAAGATTGACCTGGCTCGGTTTCAGCAATTGAATGAATCAGGCGCTGTTTCTCGCCAAGAGCTAGACCGCCAACGGGCCACGGTTAATCGTCTTGAGGCTGATCTGAACAATGCCCAGGCCACCAAGCAGCAGTTGGAGCAAGCCCGCGTTAATGACATGAAAAACGCCGAGGCCCAGATGGCCTCAGCCAAGGCCAGTACCACCCTGGCTCAGGTGCAAAGCCGAGTAGAGTCAGCGGCCCAAAACCTGGCCCTGGCTGAGTCGCAGCTAGAGCTAATGATCATTCGTGCCCCCAAGGCTGGCCAGGTGCTGGATATTTCGGCTTACCCTGGTGAGGCCGTGTCTCAATCGGGCGAGCCGGTGTTGACCCTGGGCGATACCGGCCAAATGTACGTGGTTGCTGAGGTTTATGAAACCGATATTGGCCTGGTCAAGGTAGGTCAACCGGTTACCATTAGCAGCCGCAATGGTGCCTTTGCCGAAACCCTGACCGGCACGGTTGAAGAAATTGGCCTCCAAATTGCGAAAAACGATGTGCTGGATGATGACCCTGCCGCCAATGCCGATGCTCGCGTGGTGGAGGTGAGGGTACGAATCGACCAGAGTGATGTGGTGGCGGCCCTCACCAATTTACAAGTCGATGTAGCCATTGATATTGAGTCATGAGACTGAAGCTAAGAAGATCAAAGGCGTTGAGCTGGCGAGGCGTGGGGCGCATTCCCCTGGCCTGGCATAACTTAACCCATGAGCGCTCCCGCTTGCTGGTGGCTGTGGCTGGCGTTACCTTTGCGGTGCTGCTGATGTTCATGAACCTAGGCTTTTTAGGCGCTCTGGTCAGCACTACTGTAAATTTCTACGACCAATTTAATGGGGATATTTTCCTGATTTCTCCCCAATCTCTGGAAATTAGCTCTACCAAAGCCTTCCCCCCGTGAACGGCTGTATCAAGTGGCCGGTATAGAAGGGGTAGAGCAAGTTATGCCGCTCTATGCCGAGTACGCGCTGTGGAAAAACCCGGAAACCAAGATTAGTCGGGCCATGTTTGTCTATGCCTTTAACCCCAACGACCCGGTTTTTTTAATGCCAGAGCTGAATACGCCAGAAGGCAGACAGGCCCTACAGCAGCCTAATGGAGCCTTCATAGACCGGCTCTCGCGCCCCGAATTTGGCCCTCAAACCCTGGGCCTAGAAACTGAGGCCGACCGTCGCCGCATTACCATTGTCGGCCAGTATGAACTGGGGGGTGGCTTTGCCGCCGACGGCACGTTGATTATGAGCGACCAAAACTTCCGGCGGTTCTTTGAGCCCCGCTCTCTGGATCAGGTCAATCTGGGTCTGGTGACGCTAGAACCTGGAGCCGACCCTGAGCGAGTAAAGGCGGCCATTACCGAGCAACTGGCCGCCGATGTGGAGGTTTACACCAAGCCTGAAATCGTCCGTAAGGAAAGTCGATTCTGGATTCAGACCACGTCCATCGGCTTTATCTTTGGCCTGGGCGTGGTGGTGTCCTTTATTGTCGGCACGGTGATTGTTTACCAGATTCTCTACACCGACATTCGTGACCACCTGCGCGAGTACGCCACCCTAAAGGCGATCGGCTACGGCGGTGGCTATCTCTTTAAGACCGTGATTCAGGAGGCCATCATTCTAGCGATTATGGGTTATACTCCCGGCCTGATTCTGGCTTTGGGGCTCTACGAATTGGCCGTCAACGCCACCGCAGGCGCTCTACCCATGCAGATGACTCTCTTTCGAGTTGTATTTGTACTTACCCTAACAGTGCTGATGTGTACGTTGTCGGGGTTGATTTCGGTTCGTAAAGCTGTCACAGCCGATCCGGCAGAGGTATTTGCCTAGAGGTTTTAAGCCCACTTTCTCGCAAGAGCAAAAATCCAACATCCAACATTGCAAACCCATCCCTCACCCCTCCCAGGAGGGGATGCCCCACCCCCACTCAAACTCCCACTCTCGCCATGTTCCGCCGCACTC
>JAAUUR010000319.1 GCA_012031045.1 Leptolyngbyaceae cyanobacterium SM2_5_2 | reverse complement strand
ATATATTTTAACTGGCTCCCAACAATTTACTCTTGTTGCTGATATTCATGAAAGCTTGGCTGGTAGACTTAGTATCGCGATTCTCACTCCCATCTCTACAGAAGAGCTCGATAAAACTCAAAAAAAGCACGGAGGGTCCTTACCCTTATTAATTTTTTCTGATAGTTCCTATGCTTTCTATCCGTTTAGCTTTTGATTGAGTAGCTGATTGCTAAGTTTAGGATCCACTCGGCCACCGCTTTGCTTCATCAACTGGCCAACAAAGAAGCCTTGCAGCTTTTTCTTGCCGTTTCGGTAGGCGGCCAGTTCTTCGGGGTGGGCGGCCAGTACCTCGTCAATCATGGCCTCAATGGCGGCTGGGTCAGAGATTTGGCTAAGGCCCCGCTTTTCTACCATGGCCTTAGGAGAACCGCCCTCAGTCAGCAACTCTGGCAGCAGATCCTTGCCCATCTTGTTACTTATCGTACCCGCTTCAATCAGCTGAACAAGCTCTGCCAGCATAATGGGTGTCAGGAGTAGCTCATCAATCGTCAGCTTGGCGGTATTGAGGTAGGCGGCAATGTCTTGGGTTAGCCAGTTGGCCGTGAGTTTGGGATCAGCTCCGGCGGCTACCGTAGCCTCAAAAAATTCTGTGATGGCTTTCTCATCGCTGAGCACTCGCGCATCGTAGGCGGATAAGCCAAAAGCGGCCTCGTAGCGAGCCCGCTTTTGGGCTGGTAGCTCCGGTAGCTCAGCCTGCCAAGTTTCCCGCTGGGCTACCGATACCACAATGGGGGGGCAGGTCAGGCTCTGGGAAATAGCGATAGTCGCTAGAGCCTTCCTTCGAGCGCATACTCTTAGTACGTTGGGTTCCCTCATCCCACAGACGGGTTTCCTGGGCAATTTTCTCGCCAGCTTCGTTGGCTTTGATTTGCCGCTCGATCTCATACTCGATGGCCTTTTGAATGGCACTGAAGGAATTCATGTTTTTGATTTCTACCTTGGTGCCAAACTCCTTTTGGCCCACCGGACGCACAGAAATATTAACGTCGCAGCGTAGGGAGCCCTCCTGCATGTTGCCATCGCTAATGCCCAGGTAGCGCACAATACGGCGAAGCTCTTGGGCATATTCCGCCGCTTCCTGGCCACTGCGAATATCGGGTTCAGAAACGATCTCAATTAGCGGCACCCCGGCCCGGTTGTAATCTACCAGGGAGTAGGTGGAACCGGCGAGGCGATCGCTGCCGGCATGCACTAGTTTACCGGCATCCTCTTCCATGTGTAGGCGAGTAATGCCAATGCGCTTGCGGGTAATCTCCTTAGTCTTTTTATCCACCAGCTCAATCTCCAGCCAACCGTGCTCGGCAATGGGCAGGTCGTACTGGGAAATTTGGTAATTCTTGGGTAAATCGGGGTAAAAATACTGCTTGCGGTCAAACTTGGAATAAGGGGCGATCTCGCAGTTCAGCGCCAACCCGGCCTTAACCGCGTACTCCAGCACCGTCTGGTTCAGCACTGGCAGCACCCCTGGCATGCCCAGCACAATGGGGTCAATGTAGGTGTTGGGGTCGGCCCCAAAGGCCGTAGAGGCGGGTGAGAAAATCTTGGTTTCGGTACAAAGCTGGCAGTGGGTTTCTAGACCAATAATGGCTTCGTACTGGGTTTTAGCCGGGGCCGCAGTAGGCATAAACTGCTCCAACAAATGATTGAATGAGCTTAACCATTGTAGCCCTGGGACGTGGTACGAGGTGCGGGGATACGGATGGGTGCCAGATTAGCTGACAAAATTTTAATGCCCAGCCGTTGTCGGCACGAAGCGACTTCCCTCTTCTGAGTAACTACGGCCATACCATCGAGGCAATTGCATGCCCCAGGCACCGTTCAGGCCGAATGAAAAGCCGTCTAGGCGGCTGTAAACTGCGGGCTAAACAGCCGATTCTGACCACCCCCATAAAGCCTGAAAACCCTCTCTGTGACAGGGATCACAGCTGCCGCTGCCCGGTTGGGAACAAACCTAATTACGGACGGTGGGGTGCAGTTTAGAAAGTGGCCTCAAAAACCGGGCTCTTAACGCAAAGGTAGGGGTTTTCACTGTTGTCTTCACCAGAGACAACGTTACTCCCCCCCAAGGAGCCCCCCATGAAATCCGTCATTTCTACCCGTCCCCAACCCCTTTATTCCGTCGCTTCTCTGACCCTACTCGCCGGTACTCTTAGCCTGGCTACACCGGCTATAGCTAATCCTTCGCCGCAGATTCAAGTGAATCAGGATGGTTCGGTACAGGTTAACAGCAATGCGTTTAGGTTTTCGACTGGGGAGCTACAAAACACCTCCAATATTCCTCTGCCCGCCGGGTTGATTACCAATCCCCAAGAGGGCCGCCCGCAACCGACAAGACCGGGTCAACTGGCCCCAAGTTCCGTAGAACTGCAAGTTGATGCCGCCAATATTGAGGCCCAATTCCAACCGCAAGCACCCGGGTTTGCCATCCAGCATGATTCTCTGGAGCTTTCCACCCAGTTCAATCTTCAGCACATTCCTCGCGCCCATGCCTTTGGCGAAGGCATTCAGGTTACGGTCTACGGCCCCGATGGCACCATCAAGCACCAGGAAACCGCCTTTGTGCGGGGCGACAGCGTGCAAGTTGGCCCGCAGGGGCAAACCCTGCCCTCCTCAGCGCAAATCAACGTCACCTACGGCGCAACGGATACGGTGGAGCTGCGAGTGCTGAACCTGCGCAACAACGGCGGACAAGCTCATCAATCGGCCATTTACTTTGCGAATAATGGCCAGTTTGCGGTGGAAGACCTGCCCAACGGCGGCGATCGCGATTTCAACGATGGCGACTACTTCCGCCTGGCCGGTGGCCGAGGGGAAGCGGACATCGTCGAAGAATACCAGACCATTAGCGAAACCATCAGCTACCGCACGGTAACTGTGGAAACCGCCCTCGATCCTCTCCTGCGCCAGGAAGAGGTGATTGAGGAAGTCCGCCTGGAGGAGGATCAGCGCTTTACCACCGTCGAGGAAGAGCGGCAATGGGGCCAGGTAGAAATCAATCAGGCCAGTGCTGGCCCGCTAGCCCACGCCACCGGGGTCAGAACCGACAACGATGAG
This sequence comes from Leptolyngbyaceae cyanobacterium SM2_5_2, assembly GCA_012031045.1. Classification (GTDB taxonomy): domain Bacteria; phylum Cyanobacteriota; class Cyanobacteriia; order Phormidesmidales; family Phormidesmidaceae; genus Nodosilinea. The sequence continues at coordinate 3,113 of JAAUUR010000319.1, read as the reverse complement.
CAACTGATTTACAACCAGTACTCTGGTGCAGCGCAAATTCGCCTGGGTAGCGATGGCGCTAGCCTCACAGGCCAGCTCTCGCCGCTGGCGGGCAATCCGGCGGCCCCTCCTACCCTCCTCCACGGCACGCTGCGGGTTGACCCCACGGCCAATGCTAACCAGGCTGGGCTGACGGCCACCGTTGGCGTTACCCAATTCCTCCACCCCACCCACCGAGATGCGGTGGATATGTTCGGCAACCGAGTCGTTAGTGCCGACCCCGATGGCCCTCGCCTGGTACAGCCCACCGGGTTAATCCACAACACCCGGCTGGTGGGCTATGTGCCCGCTACCCCTGACCAGGTTATCCCCGGTGAACGCCTACCCGCTGTAAACGGCATATTTGACCTACCGGCAGATAAAGCCGTGACCATTGCCCCCCTCGATGCCAGCCTGGTTGGCCCTGGCCACGCCGCCTACACCCACAACGTAGGCGGGTTGATTATCGAAAACACCGACGGTCGCGCCGAGTTTGTGCCCCAATGGACGCACCAGGGCCATGCCACCCAACCCATTACCCTGGCCGCTGGAGAAGCCCGCCGGGTGATCTACGCCCTGGTACCCCAACAGCCCGGTCAGGATCTGCAACTTAACCAGCGCTATGCCCTAACTACGGTTGATCCATCCGGCACCTACCGCATTGCTGAAGGCAACTTCCTGGTCATTTCTGCCGCTCAACACCCCGAAAACTTCTACCTGGAAGGGGCTGAGGTCTATGCCGTAGAAGATACCCTGGCTGGTCAAAATGCCGTGGTTGCCAGGTTCAACGGCATTCAAGGGCAGTATCGCTATGTGCCTGGCGGGGAACTGGTAGCCACCTACAACCTCACTGACCCAGCCGATGTGGATGCTCGGGTTGGCACGCTCCTATCTACTCCCGACCAAATCGTCCCCGGCGAGGCAGGGCAGATGGGCTATTTCACCACCTCCGTAGCCGGTGGGCTGTATGGGCGGGGGGCGCTGTCTCTGGGGTTGGGCAATCAGGAAGACACCCTCAGCACCACCATAACCACCCTACAAAGCGAGCTGGATGGCCTGTATCGCCAAAGCCGGGTTAACCTGTTTGCCACCCCCCGCACCCAGGTCGATACTCAGACCACTACCCTCATCACCCGCGCCACCGAAACCACCCGTCAGACCGGCACCGCCAGCTTTGACATTGACGCCAATGGCCTACTGAGCAACGTCAACCTCCAGGTCAACCCGGCGGCAACCTCTAGCCAAGCTGAGGTGCTGGAAGGCCCCACCGTCACCGATAGCACTATCCTTCATGGCGCCGAGTATCTGGTGAGTTCCACCGTCACCCCCCTCTCCGGCCAGGGGCTGGTAGCTGGGGATGCTCTGCCGGTTCACCACCAGGTAACCACGGCGACGGAAAGCTACCCGAACCTATCTCCCGTGCTGGGCGAGCTGGCCTTTGGCGGCGTACTCAACCTGGGCAACACCCCCTGGACTCCCGCCGCCAATATCCTCCGGGCCGAGGTCTTTATGCGGGGCATCGTCATTGGCCAGAGCCACGACAGCGGCGACACGGGCCTCCGGGCTGAAGCCGTGTTCAACCCTTTGGGAAGCGCAACGCCCTGCCTACGGCTTTGACCTGGCGGGCAACCCCACCCCGCTCTACCAAACCCGGCCTCTGGTGGATGAACAGGGCAACCCCGTCTACGCCATGATTGCCGATGCTTCGGGCCAGTCGCTTCAGGTTGTCAACTACGAGTTTGTCTACGACGACGCTGGCCAGCGCCTTCCCCAAACCGTAGGCACGGGCCGTGCCCTTGGCCCTGGGGGTCTACGTGCGGGGTCGAGCAACTGTTTAACGGCCAAAAACGGCCCAACGGTAGTTGGCGGACTGAAGTTCGATCTGTAAGTTCTGTCAGTCTCTAGCAGTCAATGACGGGCTCAGCCCTGCCGCTCAATCCCTGAAATGGGGAACGGTAGGGCTTTTTCCCTGAAAAATTCCAGAATGGCGGTGCGATAACCGGATAGTGAACTGTAATGATGGCCATGATTTGGACATAGAGTTTGGCTATTCTCTGCCCTCTCGAACAGTGACTATAATCATGCTCATAGCCAGTTCCTTCTGACAGCACCTATGGCCATGTCTCAACCGTTATCTCCCCCTCCAGGGTTTGAACAGCTAGCTAAGACCCAGCAAATTGATTATGTTCAACAACTCTGGGATTTAATCGTGACCACACCGGATGAACTTCCTGTTCCTGAATGGCACCTAGAAGTGGTTAAGGAACGTTCTGCTAACCAAAGTCCGGCATCGTTAAAGGGATGGGGTGAGGTAAAACAGAGATTATTGAACAAATATCGTGAGCGCCAATCTACCGATTTTTCTGGACTCTAGGGCTGAAGAAGATCTAGATGCCGCAGCCCAGTGGTACGCCCAACAAAGTGCAGAGCTTGCTCTAGAGTTTTTGGACGCTGTTGATGCTGCATTTGGGTTCATTGCTCAGTTTTCCAAAGCAGGGCGAGAGGTTGCTGATGGAATTCGTAGAGTATTGACCAAAAAGTTTCCCTTCTGTGTCTACTACAAGGTTGATGATGGGCAGGTGGTTATTGTTGCTGTCTTGCATTTTCGCCGCAGCCCTGAGGCTTGGCAGCAAAGACTGGAGTAGCCATTAGCGATCGGCGGTATACAAGGGCTAACAAGTCTTTGAAGTTACGCTGTGATTGCCGATACTTCGGGCCAGTCGCTTCAGGTTGTCAACTACGAGTTTGTCTACGACGACGCTGGCCAGCGCTTTCCCCAAACCGTAGGCACGGCCCGTGCCTACGGTTTGGGGTCTACGTGTGGGTCGAGCAACTGTTTAGCGGCTAAAACGGCCCAACGGTAGTTGGCGGACTGAGGTTTGATCTGTAAAGTTCTAGGAGCCAAGGACGGGGCTCAACTCTGCCGCCTCCCCCGTTGCCAGGGTTGAGCGGCAGGGCTTTTTTTGAAAATCCAACCCGGAATAACTTAGCAATTTGTTATCAAACGGTTCACCCCAATATCCTGGCCGGCGGGGCTAGGCCGACCCTCAAACGGGTGTGGTGGCTCCCCCCCATCTGGTGTATCCCAGGTCTTC
>JAAUUR010000318.1 GCA_012031045.1 Leptolyngbyaceae cyanobacterium SM2_5_2 | reverse complement strand
GGCCTCCGCCTCCCCAGCCCCTATCTTTCCCGCTGGCGACAGCCATCCCAGTGGCCCCGCATAGCAATTATGGATCGCTATATTGCCAAGGAACTGGCGCTACCGTTTTTATTTGGGGTAGGCGCCTTCTCCTCCATCGGCATTTCTATTGGAGCCTTGTTTGAACTAATTCGGCGCATTACCGAATCGGGGCTCTCAATGACTCTGGCAACTCAGATCTTTCTGCTCAAACTGCCGGAATTTATTGTGCTGGCCTTTCCCATGTCTACCCTGCTGGCCACTATGATGACCTACAGCCGTCTCTCTAGCGACAGTGAGCTCACGGCGCTCCAGGGGGTAGGGGTGAGCATTCGGCGGATTATTGCCCCAGCGGTGGTGCTGAGTCTGCTGGTAACCGGGCTGACCTTTGTATTCAACGAACTGATTACCCCCGCCGCCAACTACCGAGCCGCCATCACCCTGGAGCAGGCTCTCAACTCCGAGCGCCCGCCGTTTCAGGAGCGCAATATTTTCTACCAGGAATTTCAGCCCGCAGCGGACGATCCAGAGGCGCAGGAACTTAAGCGCCAGTTCTACGCCCGCCGGTTTGATGGCACCACCATGTACGGGCTAACGATTCTGGATTTTTCCCAGACAGGGCTGAACCAGGTGGTTAGCGCCGAATCGGCCAACTGGGATGTGAGCAAAAATACCTGGACGTTCTACAACGGCACCATCTATGTGGTGGCGCCCGATGGCTCTTTTCGCAATATTGTCACCTTTGAAACCCAGGAACTACAGCTACCGCGCACCCCCTTTGACCTGGCTAGCCGCACCAAAAACGACACTGAAATGAACATTGCCGAAGCCACCCAGCAACTCGACCTGGTGCGCCAGGGCGGCGATGAGAAACTGATTCGCCGCTGGGAAATTCGGATTCAGCAGAAGTACGCCCTGCCCTTTGTCTGTGTGGTGTTTGGCCTGGTGGGGTCATCGATTGGGGTACTGCCCCAGCGCACCAGCCGCGCCACCAGCTTTGGCATCAGCATTGTGATTATTTTTGGCTACTATCTGCTGTCGTTTATCACCAATGCGATGGGGGAGGTGGGGCTGCTCTCGCCGTTTATGGCGGCCTGGTTGCCCACGTTTTTGGGACTGGGGATCGGGCTATACCTGCTGGTTAGAGCCTCTCGATAGGGCGAATTTAGACAGCTAAATTCATCCGTTTGAATTCAGATTGAATTTAGACGAACAGCCACATACCCCAAGTAGGGAATGTGTTCCTGAAGCGCGGCCCGCACCGCTTCAGCAATGCACTGCCCGGCCTGAACCGTGAGGTCACCCGGTACCCCAATATCTACCTCGGCATACAGCCGGTGCCCCAGCCAGCGGGCGCGAATACTCGTAATGCCGTTTACCTCAGTAACGTGTTCAACGGCGTGGCGGAGAGTGTCGATGACCTCTGGTTCAACACCATCTAGTAAGCGAGTGAAGATAGTTCGCCCCGACTCCCAGACAATTTTGAGCAATAGGGCAGTGATTATTAAGCCAATGATCGGATCCGCCCAGGGATAACCTAGCCCTACCCCAATCGCACTGAGTAACACGGCCAAGCTGACGATGCCATCGGCCAGGGCATGCTGCCCATCGGCCATGAGGGCGGCACTATTAATTTCGCGCCCTACCCGCATCCGAAACAGAGCAACGATTTCGTTCCCCACAAAGCCAATTAGGGCCGCTACCGCTAGCGCCCCCAAATGATGAATGGGTTGGGGATCGTAGAGGCGCTGAAGGGATTCGTAGGCGGTTATCAACGCGCTAGCCAGCACAACCCCCACGACCGTTAGCCCAGCTAGATCCTCCAGCCGCCCATAGCCGTAGGTGAAGCGCTCGGTCGGCGGACGGCGACCGATGATAAAAGCCACTCCCAGCGGTAGGGCCGTCATGGCATCACCGAGGTTATGGATCAGGTCGGCCAACAGGGCCACACTCCCTGACAGCCAGAAGACGGTGGCCTGCGAAGTGGCTGTTATCAATAGCCCCACCAATGACCATTTCACAGCCCATAGCCCCCGTTCCGAGGAGGCGATGGCCGGATCGATAGCCCCGTGGCTGTGGCTATGATCGCCATGGTGGTGATGGCCATGGAGCAGAGCTGACCCAGGGGGGATGGGCTGATGCTGATTAGCTGGAACAGATGCGGGAGCTGGAGTCATGCCAACTAAACCTGTAGACGAAAGGGATTGATAGGGGGTAGACAAGCGCCGGATATGGCGGTGATTATATCAAGCTGCCTCGCTTCAGTTGCTCTTGCTCAATGGCTTCAAACAGGGCTTGAAAGTTGCGCTCCCCAAAGCCCTCGGCTCTCAACTCACTATCATTAATCCGTAGGGTTTGGCGCTGAATCAGCTCAAAAAATAGGGTGGGAATTTCCAAAAATGGGTGCGTAAAGGTCTGAAGCAGGCGGGTCTGGGGCTGGTTGGGTTCCCAGTCCACCAGAATTTTGAGGCGGGCGATCGCCGCCTCTAGCTCTGGATCGGCCCTATAGCCCTGTCGCTGGGAGAGGTCGGCGTAGTAGCAGTCTGGCACTTCTAGAAAAGTCACCCCAGCTTGCCGCAGTCGGTGCACGGTTTGCAGAATATCGCTAGTATGCAAGGCCACATGCTGAATGCCCGCACCCCGATTCCAGTCTAAAAACTCCTGAACTTGAGAGTTTGCGGTAGAAGGCTCATTAATGGGCAGTTGCGCCCCACCGTTGGGGTGGGCCAATACCTGACTTCGCAGCCCCGACCAGGCTGTGTCAATCGTAAACTGCTGCTGGGGCCAAAAGCCAAGCTGCTGAGTATACCAGGTTATAGCGGCGGTAAGCTGGCCGGTTGGGACATTGAGCACAGCATGGTCAATGGCGGCAATTAACCCAGCGGGGCCAGCATTGGGGATAGCCGGGCCAGGGCCAGCAACCTGCCCTGGCACCCACAGAGCAGGGCAGTCAGACTCAACCAGGGTGTGGCGCAGGCTGCCCCAGCCCTGAATCTGACACCAGCGTCCTCGTCCTAGGGCATCGGTTTGCACAGGTTTCAGTAGCTTTCCGCCAGCGGTCAAAGCTTGGCTTAGGGTGGAGTCTAGGTTTTTGACTCGAAACGCGATATCGCCGATACCCGCAGGATGCTGGCCTAGGTAAGTAGCGGCTGCATCATCGGCAGACTGCGGCGTTGTAATCAGCAGAGGCACCTGCCCCAGATAAATGAGTACTCCATTGCGGCCATCGGTGGGGCTTAGTTTGGTCCCATAACCGCCCCAAATCTGCACAAACCGACGGTGCCAAGCAGCCAGGTCGGAAACATAGAGCTGTAAGTGATTAAACTCCATAGGGGCAAAAGAGCACATCAGTATCAAGAAACCGCCCTTGTGAGCGCTTCCGTTATATGTCTTAGCACCCTATGGTTAGAACGCATAGGAATACTCTTCTTAAGAAAGACGTAAATAGCAAGCGAATAGCCCCTCAGGGTCAAAACCCGTGGGCTTACCCTGATTGAGAAAAACGTCAATAATGGGCGGACTAGCGATAGTAACTCATCTTTACTATGCCTATATTGTTGCGCCTATAGGGCTAACTTGGCTCTCAGGCGGTTGGCAGAGTTTAGAGCAGAGGTCGGGTATTAATGATAGGATTACGCTGTAAAACGGCAATAAGTCTTAAAACACGCTAAATTTTGCTGAGGAGTGTGCATGCAATCGACCATACAGCAAAGACTAGCCTTGGGATTAGCCACTTTATCTGTGGGCGTTTTAGCTTCTCCGGTTGCCCTGGCCCAAAATACCAAAACCATCATAGAAGGGTTAAGGGAAGATCAGGCCTTGATTCGTAAGTGTCGCCAGCTTAACCGAAGCCTAGAAGTCTTTGACAATACTAACCTTGGGCCGGGTGCTAATCGCATTGGTACCCTAGCCGCAGGTACGCAGGTGACATTGACGGGCGTGGTGGCCCAGGGCCGAGCCCAAGTCTTTTTGGCCAATGGGACGCTCTCTTCCGTTCAACCCGTAGGCTGGTTGAGTGCGGCAGGTTTAACGACTTGTGGGACTACCACACCCCCACCGGCTAACCAAGCCTGTTTCCGGGCTAATTTTGATCTCAATGTTAGATCAAGGCCAACCTTAAATTCCACCCTGGTGGCTAACTACAACACTGGTGACACCGTTATTGCTGCTACCAACCCGCCGACCCAGCAAACCTCTCCCAATAGCTCCCCCGATTTTGGCCGAGTTTGGATGGCCGTTTCTATTTTTAACGGTGGGACGGGCTGGGTAGCCCGGACTGGCCCCAATGGTCAGGGCAGTAATCTAACCGCCATTCGCTGCCCCTAAGGCTGGTGCTCCAGGCTGGAGCACCAGCGCAGCCTCAGAACATATCCTTCTGCCCACGGAGCCGGGCAAAGGTTTGTTCTGGGGTTTGGCCATTAACCGCCGCTTGCAGAGCGGGCTGATCCCACCGGAGGAATGGGTTAGTTAGCTTTTCAATACCCAGGTCTGAGGGCACCGTAGCGCGATCTTGAGAGCGAGCGATTTGCACAGCTTTGAGCCGCTCTTGCAGGTTGGGGTTGGCCGCATCAACGGTAATGGCAAACTCCAGGTTTTTAAGGGTGTACTCGTGGGCGCACCAAACCCGTGTATGGTCAGGCAACTGTCGGAACTTCCTGAGAGAATCCACCATTTCAGCCGGAGTGCCCTCAAACAAGCGGCCACAGCCACCGGCAAAGAGCGTATCGCCACAGAACAACTCGCCTCCAGCGGCGGTCGGCGTAGGGGGAAAGTAGTAGGCAATGTGGGCGCGGGTGTGGCCAGGCACAAAGATCACCTCACCGAGGCGGTCGGCAAAGGTAACCGTGTCCCCCTCCCGGAGAAATACCTGCTGCCCTGGAATACGGCCTCGATCCTCCGCTCCGCCGTAGACCACCGCCTGGGGAAATCGCTGCAAAAGCGCCTGGTTGCCGCCGATGTGGTCACTGTGGTGATGGGTGTTGAAGATGGCGGTGAGGGTAGCGCCTAAATCATCCAAGCACTTGAGCACGGGAGAAGCATCGCCGGGATCAACCACGGCAGCGCTGTTGCGGCGGCGGTCGAACAGCACAAAGATGTAGTTATCACGAAACGCTTTGACACGATGAATATCCATAACCTAACCCTGATGTTGTCCTCTTCAGGATACGCTCCCATCTGCCAGCCTAACTGTTCACTCAGGAAGGGGATTCTAAATTTGTCAGTTTTTCCTCATCCAAGGAATTCTCCCTCAGGACATCTGTTTCCAGGGTAACGGGCTCAGGTGATCCAGAGGGTTCAGCCAGAACGTCATCCACGATGTCTTTGATCAGGCTGGCGACGGGCACCGCTATCAAAATACCCACTACACCACCCAGACGGGCTCCGATAAACACAGAAATCAGCAACCAGATGGGATTAACCCCCACCAGCCCACCCATTACTTTGGGTAAGATAACCTCGTCTAAAATTTGGCCCAGGATCAGGGCAATCAAGAAAACCTGAAGGCCAATGGTTAGGTCGTGCAGCATAACAAATAGGCTAATGCTGGTTTGGGCGATCGCCCCCATAAACGGGAACAAACTGGCCATGCCAATCAGAAAGGCAAACATGAGACCTAAGGGGACGCGCAGGAGGGTAAAAATCACCCCCAGAACCACGGCAAACCCAGTCGCTAGCATCATTTGCCCCAGAATAAAACGGCGAAACTTGTAGGGCACACGGGTTTCTAGGCGCTCTCGCCACCAGGGCGAAAACCAGCTCATCATGCCAGCCCAGGCCTGGGCTCCACTGGTCAGCATAAAAACCGTCAGCACAATCATAAAAAAGACCTTGAGCCCACCGCTAAAGCCCCCGATCAACAAGCTCACCAGGGTACTGCCCAGGGCTCGAATGAGCCCAGTCAGTTCACGGGTGAGCTGAACCTCCAGATAATTAAAATCCAACCCCAGGGCACGGGTTACGGGTAAGGCGTTTAACCACTCAAACAGGCCGTTTGCGGATGATACCCACTGGGGCAACTGGTTGATAAAGGTACCAATCTGCTGAATTAGAGTCGGGATCAGCAGGTAGCCCAAAATGGGCAGCAGCACCAGGGCTACCAAAATCACCAGGGCCAGGCTGAGATGCCGAGACAGCCCCGTTCCGTGGATGAATTGAACCGGGTAATCCAAAGCAATGGCCAGAATGATGACATCAGCACCATACTGAGCATTGGCTGCAAAA
>JAAUUR010000317.1 GCA_012031045.1 Leptolyngbyaceae cyanobacterium SM2_5_2 | reverse complement strand
TAACTATGGAATAAAAACCGAATCGGGTTTCGAACCATGGCATAATCTAGCTCATCATCTTCTTCGTTTTTATCTTCCATATCAAAAAGTCCTAACTTATTTCTTAATCAACTAAGATAGTCTGCTTTCCCTCACCTAACAATAATAAAAAGAGCTTCTTTGACTATAAAATTCTGGGTTTACATAGCCTTTGTCAAAACCACCCCATCTTTTTTTACGAAAGAGATGTCTTTCATTTTTGCTTTTTACCCAGATCATTGTAGTAATTAAGTTTAATCTCTGGTCTGACTCTGCCTATTACAAGGGAGTTGTCGGGTACATTCTGATCCACGATCGTGCCAGCCGCAATATTACAATTCATCCCGATCGTGACAGGGGCGATAAACACACTATGACAGCCAGTTTTAGTGCGTCTTGGATAATAGTCTGATGTTTTTCTACCCCATCAAAATTAGCAGTGAGAGTACCAGCGCCGATATTAACCTGGCTACCTAACTCATGGCGGTAGCGTAGTAAATCGTGGGCACATCCCTCGATTAAACCCTGGTCGGTAGCCATAACACCGGTCAGTACATTAACTCGAATGAATTTGGCCCCAACGCAGGTGGCAATCGCCAGGGCACTGTGCCCATCGTTGCGCAGCACATTCAGGCCAATCGGCACAGTGACCAAGGATTGCAGCCGATGTACGATCAGGCTCATGGCACTAACAACGGCTGGATCCACAGCCCCTTTGGTAAAGGGAGCGTCAAAGAAATTTTCTACAATAATGCCATGCACCCCGCCGGACGCCAGGGCTGTAGCCTCCTGCTCAGCTCGATCAACGACCTGTTGAAGGTTGCCCTGCCAGCGAGGCGACCGGGGCAGCGGCAGAAGATGAACAACCCCAATAACGGGATGATCAGTCGCAAAGGTTTCCAATAAGTCCACGTGAGTTTTGCCTGGACTCGAACTACGAAGAAGAGTAGTGACAAGGCTGCGATGCCGCAGCCTTGTCACTACTATCAGCATATCAAGGATGGCTACGCTCCACGCCGCTACTCGGCGGTGGAGCCCAAGCAATTGAGAATGTGATGTATGATTAAGACAGGTCTGTTAAGTTGTGTGAATCCAGTGGGCTAGTGACCTGGATTCAATTCAGGCCATGAGCAGCAATGGGAGGTACTGTACGAGGGTTTCTTCCTGATGCTGAACCACAGTCAGGAATGCTAGCTTGTACAGTTTGTTGCTTGGGATAGTTGCATGGGGCTAAAGCCAACGGTTGCCTTTAACCATCTAGGGTGCGAGAAGAATCGCGTTGATACCGAGCATATGCTGGGTCTGCTGGTGCAGGCTGGCTATGGGGTGGACGCCAATGAAGAATTAGCTGACTATGTTGTAGTCAACACATGCAGTTTCATTGAGGCGGCCCGCGAGGAGTCGGTGCGTACCCTGGTGGAACTGGCCGCAGCCAACAAAAAGATTGTCATTACCGGCTGCTTAGCTCAGCACTTTCAGCACGAGCTGCTAGAGGAGTTGCCGGAAGCCGTTGCTCTAGTGGGCACGGGAGACTACAACCGCATTGTAGAAGTAATTGAACGGGCGGAGGCGGGCGAGCGCGTTACGCTCGTGTCTCCAGAACCTACCTACATTGCCGATGAAACCGTACCACGGTACCGCACCACAGCCTCCAGTGTGGCCTACCTGCGAGTAGCCGAGGGTTGCGACTATCGCTGTGCGTTTTGCATTATTCCGCACCTGCGAGGTAATCAGCGATCGCGCCCGATTGAGTCCATTGTGGCCGAGGCACAGCAGTTAGCCGCTGAGGGAGTGCAAGAACTGGTGTTGATTTCGCAAATCACCACCAACTATGGCCTGGATCTGTACGGCAAGCCCCACCTTGCCGAGCTGCTTAGGGCTTTGGGCCAGGTTGACGTACCCTGGATTCGGATGCACTATGCCTACCCTACCGGGCTTAAACCAGCGGTGATTGAGGCCATCCGCGACACGCCTAACCTGCTGCCCTATCTGGATTTGCCCCTCCAGCATTCCCACCCTGAGGTACTCCGGGCCATGAATCGCCCCTGGCAAGGACGGGTTAATGATGAGGTGATTGACCGCATCAAAGCCGCCCTGCCCGATGCGGTGCTGCGAACCACCTTTATCGTTGGCTTTCCGGGGGAAACCGAGTCACACTTTGAGCATCTGCTGGCCTTTGTTGAGCGCCATCGTTTTGATCATGTCGGCGTCTTTACCTTTTCTGCGGAGGAGGGCACCCCGGCCTATGGCTTGCCCGCTCAGGTGCCTCAAGCCGTGCGAGACCAGCGCCGCGAAGCCCTGATGCTGGCTCAGCAGCCCATTGCCTGGGAGCGCAATCAGGCTGAAATCGGCAAGGTGGTGGATGTGCTGATTGAGCAGGAAAATCCAAGTGTCGGGGGTATCGTCTGGGTCGCTCGGCCCGGTTTGCGCCGGAGGTGGATGGGCTCGTCTATGTGACTGGTGCAGCTCCGTTAAATCAAATCATGCCGGTGGAAATTACCGCCGCCGACACCTATGACCTGTTTGGCCGCCCCGTCGGGCGCTAGTTCTGTATTGTCGTTCTCCTGCCTGCATTAATTTTCCCGAGGAATTATTATGACTTTATCCTTTACCAGCCTGGGGTTATCAGCCGCCCGCGTCAACCACTTGGAAGCACTCGGCTACCACGAGCCAACGGCAATTCAAGCGGAGGCTATTCCCCACCTGCTTTCGGGGCGTGATTTAATTGGGCAGGCCCAAACGGGAACTGGCAAAACCGCCGCCTTTTCGCTACCGCTGATGGAGCAGGTTGATCCCAACAACCCGGCGGTGCAGGCTCTGGTGCTAACGCCTACCCGTGAGCTGGCCATTCAGGTTTGCCAGGCCATGCGTGGCTATCGCTTGCAGGGGCGGCCAAAGATCCTGGCCCTCTATGGGGGGCAGGCCATTGAGCGGCAGCAAGAGCAACTGCGGCGGGGTAGCCAAATTGTAGTAGGCACCCCTGGCCGAGTTTTGGATTTGCTGAATCGCGGTATTCTTTCCCTCAAGAGCCTGGGGTGGCTAGTGCTAGATGAGGCCGATGAGATGCTGAATATGGGCTTCATCCAGGATGTTGAAAAAATCCTCAGTCAGGCTCCGGCTAACCGCCAAACGGCCTTTTTCTCAGCCACTATGGCGTCAGAAATTCGGGAATTGGCGACTAAGTTCTTACAGGCTCCGGTAACCGTCACTATTCAGTCTCCCAAGGCCTCTCCGCGCCACATTCAGCAGGTTTCCTACGTGGTGCCTCGGGGGTGGAATAAGGTGCGGGCGCTACAGCCAATTCTAGAGCTTGAGGATCCAGAAACCGCGCTTATTTTTGTGCGCACCCGACGCACGGCCAGCGAACTGACACGCCAGCTACAGGCGGCGGGCTACAGCGTCGATGAATACCATGGTGACCTCAGCCAGTCCCAGCGCGAGCGGCTATTGATGCGGTTTCGGCAGCAGCAGGTGCGCTGGGTAGTGGCCACGGATATTGCCGCCCGAGGGCTGCATGTAGATGACCTTACCCACGTGATTAACTTTGATCTCCCGGATGCCATCGAGAGCTACGTCCACCGGATTGGGCGGACGGGGCGAGCCGGTAAGACTGGGGTGGCTATTTCCCTGGTAACGCCCCTAGAAAAATATCGACTGCGCCAGATTGAGCGTCAGACCAAGCAACCCATGACCTTTATGCCCATTCCCACACGGGCCGAAATTGCCGCGCGTAACCTGGAGCGGCTGCGGAACCAGGTCAGGGAAGCCATTACCAGTGAGCGGCTGGCCTCCTTTTTACCGATCGTGTCTCAGCTCAGCGAAGAGTATGACATTCACACCATTGCGGCCGCCGCTCTACAAATGGCCTACGACCATACAGTACCGGCCTGGCAACGTAGCGACAGCCACGACCACAATACCTTGGGCAAGGATACCCCCACACCCAAAAAACGAAAAGTGATTGGTGCCAAGGCAGAGCAGTTGGAGTCAACCCCACCAACCAAGGACTAGCGCGTTACAATCAGTTTTGTTTCGTTAGCTTATGTACGAAAGAACACAACCTAAAGCTTGGTGCACCCTAAAATTAAGGAAACGTTAGGTTAAGCCAGTAAAACCTTTGGGAGGTGTTCAATCATGTTGGTGATAATGACCGATAACCAACTTGTCTCCCCACAGACTGTCTGCCAGGCTTGCCTCCTGGCAGACCAAAATGGGCTACCCCGCTGGCGGCAGGGTCACTTGGGCTGTGGCCGTCTGATTGCGGGGTTAGACCACAACCAGCCCACCCAGTTTGAGTGCCAAATGGGTTTTCGAGTGGCCAGCATCGACTAGAACTAGGATGACGCTGGAGTTGGAGCGGGTCTAGCGAACTGCTCTGGCGGGGTAAGGTTGGCATTTGCGATATGGTAAAGCTATTACGTTTACATTCTTAGCCGACCAACCGGAGGAGTTTAATGACCTGGAGCAGTTCCCCCTCAATCACTGATCGCCTGCTGGCGGCTCTGCCCTACATTCTGCCGATTACCGCAGGGTTGCCCTACGGCATTACGTTAATCAATCAATTCCCTATCTTTGGCTTTTTGCTGCTGCCCCTGGCCCCGCTTATCCAGATTTATACCGATCTTGAGCGAAGCATTCCATTATTTGGGCTGATTGTATTTTTTGCGCTGATCCTATTGGTCGTTCGCAACGAAAACATCAGTCGGTTTATTCGGTTCAATACCATGCAGGCCATTCTACTCAGCTTTATTCTGGCCGTATGTGGCTTGATTTTGAGCTTGCTAGATCCCAGTTTGTTTGGGCAACTGCTGAACAATACCCTGGCTAACGTACTGTTTTTAGGTATGCTGGCCTCAGTAGGGTATTCTCTGGTACAAACTCTGCGGGGGGAGTATGCTGAGATTCCCACCCTTTCTGATGCCGTTCACATGCAGGTGCGCTAGGTCGGCTAACCCTTAGGGGATAGGCTCAAGGCGGGCGGCAATCACGTTTTCGAGGGCACCAATGCCCTCTATTTCAATGCGTACCGTGTCGCCTATCGCGAGAGGCCCTACCCCAGCAGGGGTGCCCGTTAGTACCACATCACCCGGTAGTAGCGTCATAATTTCACTGATATAAGCCACAATTTGAGCCGGGCTAAAAATCATGGTGTCGGTAGAGGCCGACTGTACTGGTTTTTCCCCATGGTTGAGAAAGGTCTGAAGTTTCGCCCCAGGGCTAATTTCCCGGACAATCCAGGGACCCAGCGGACAGAACGAGTCAAAGCCCTTGGCCCTTGTCCATTGACCGTCTTGCCGCTGGAGGTCGCGGGCGGTAACGTCGTTAGCAATGGTGTAGCCCCAAATTTTACTTTGGGCTACCTCAGGCGTCAGGTGGGCACAGCGATCGCCAATGACCAGTGCCAATTCTCCCTCGTAGTCTACCTGGTGGGCCTGGGGTGGGTAGTAAATAGGAGACCCCAGCGAAGTAACAGCGGTCGAGGGTTTGATAAAAATTAACGGCTCTGGTGGCACTGAGGTGCCCATTTCAGCCGCGTGGTCGGCATAATTTTTACCCACAGCCACAATCTTAGAAGGGGCGCAGGGAGCCAAAATTGTATACTGGCCAGGTTGAAGCTCAGACTCCGTGGGCTGGCCCTGTAACCAGGGGGGAGCATCCAGCACCTGCACCCGGCGATCAGGATGCAGCAGCCCGTAATGGAGCTGCCCAGTTTGGGACTGAACTCTAACGTAGCGCTGCGCCATAGAACCTGCTAAATCTTGATATAATTGTAGACCCTTGTCTTTACGCAAATTGCCTGGCGGCATGGCCTAGGGTTTTTAACCCTAGTTTGGCCGCTCAGTTTTTTGGCGCTATGCCTTCAAATGGCGTGTAAAGGCCGTTTTGTCCATAAGGAGCTTTCATGAAATCATACATGTATGAAACCATGTACATTCTGCGCCCTGACCTCAATGATGAGATGGTAGATGCCACGATTGGCAAATACCAATCTCTACTGAAAGAGCAGGGGGCATCCATTTTAGAAACCCAGCATCGCGGCAAGCGGCGGCTGGCCTACGAAATTGACCGCAACCGCGAAGGTGTCTACATTCAAATGAACTACACTGGCCCTGGTAGCGCTATAGCTCCGCTGGAGCGGGCCATGCGCCTTAGTGATGAGGTCATCCGCTTTCTGACGGTGAAGCAAGAAACCGGATGCGCCGGTAGGAGTTGAGGCGGCTGAGGTTGA
>JAAUUR010000316.1 GCA_012031045.1 Leptolyngbyaceae cyanobacterium SM2_5_2 | reverse complement strand
ACTGAGACGGTCAATCAACTGGTATCTAGGAACTGATATACTAATACAAAAGCCCTTTGAATTGCTAGATTATTGAAATAGGTATCATTAATCCCAGGAGATGGCCTGGCCATTGACGATGATTAGCTCCTGTGCCGCTTTCGCCCAACAACAAGGTGAGTCGTTGATTGGCACCGCGCCGCCCACTCGTCAGTTCGTGCTGATCGAGTGCCCCCACCCCTGGGCTGAAGCCATGGCTCAGTCTCGTGGTTTGCCGCTGAGTATGGCGGTTCAGATACAGCACTGGGCTCAGCAGTGGCCCGATACCCAGTTTCTTCTGTTTACGGGGCAGCGGTTACCGTCCTGCTCTTGCCAATCCCTGAACCTTCAGTCGCGGCGCATCTTGATTTTTGAGGCTCCTGAAAATCGTGTGCAGACCTATCGGGTTATGCAGATTGAAGTGGCCACGCCAGATCATCTGACCGCCGCCCTGGCCGACTGGTTTGCAGCCAGGACGCGAGGGAAATGGCCCAAAGCGGCGCATGCTTTGACGGGACGGCATATTTTTGTGTGCACTCACGGACGGCACGATCGCTGCTGTGGCCGCTATGGTTACCCGTTCTACCGCCAAGCCAAAGCCCTGGTTGAGTCCCTGGAGCAAGCCCAGCGATTACCCAGATCCGGAATACACGTCTGGCAAGTGAGCCATATTGGTGGCCATCGGTTTGCGCCCACGCTCATCGATCTACCCGAAGGGCGGTACTACGGTTCATTAACCCTAGCGGATTGGCAATTGCTTCTGTTGCGTCAAGGCTCCTTGTCTCTGCTGTCTCGTATCTATCGCGGTTGGGCACTGCTGCCAGCGCCAGTTCAAGTCCTAGAACGATTCCTTTGGCAACAGCAGGGGTGGTCATGGTTAGAGCAACCGGTTGACTACACCCTCAAGCCCGTAAGCGCGGTGGCGCAACCATTTGCTCAAGCTGCCCCTCTGCCCTCCTGGCAGGTCGAGTTTACCTGGGGAGAAACCTGGCACTGGCGGGCTAGTCTCCATCCAGCCCCCACCTTGAGCTGTACTGTTTTGGATCCTGTGGTGATCACGAGCCTATGATCACCCATAAGTACGAGGTCAGCCAACTCCAAAAACAGGGTTATCGACCCATGACCTCCACAGCTCTGGCCCCAGCAGATAAAGCTGGTAGCCAGGGCATGTTAGCCGGTAATTTCAATTCTAAGAATTGATTCATAGACGGTATCAAGTTACGCTAGTTGAAGCTGATTCAGATCAACGCTAGCTGTAAGTACTCCGGTTTTTTATGGTGTTATCCAATCTGTTGCAGCCTGATTTAGTGTTGGGGGGCAGCGTTTTGGAGCTGTCACCAGCGCTGCTGAAGCACTACAACCTAAAAGGGCTGATTTTGGATGTAGATGATACCCTAGTACCCTTCTGCCAAGCTGAAACCAGCCCCGCCCTAGCCGGATGGATGGGTAAGATTAAAGAGGTGGGTGCGGTCTGGTTGGTGAGCAATAACGTTAATACCAACCGCATTCGGCGGATTGCTGACCCGCTTCAGGTTCCCTATCTAACCAGCGCGGGCAAGCCCTCTCGACGCAAGCTTAAGCAGGCTCTCAGCGCTATGAATTTGCCCCCTGAGCAGGTAGCCATGGTTGGAGATCGCCTGTTCACCGATATTTTGGCCGGCAATCGTCTGGGGCTGTTTACCATTCTGGTAGAACCGATGCCGTCCTTGAAGCCGCAGAAAGTTCAGCGGTTTCCGTTACGGTTTCTAGAGTTCTCTATTTCCCAATACCTGGGGGTGACCCTGAGCCGCTCAATGCCAGACCCTGGCCCTAACCCCTGACCCGCAACCCAGAATAGCCGGTAGAGAAAGCTTGTTTTTGGGAACTCTGCCAACCAGCAAGCCCATGCTCAACGCTGACAGGATACAAAACTCCACAAGCTGGCAACATACCGCAAGGTGGGCTCACCTAAATTCATCTCAGGAAACATAAAGAAAACATTACGGTTTCCTGTCCCCCTGTTGAATGCCTGGATAATTGAAGAAAATAAATAAAGGTCACACTAAATTAAGACCTTTCAGTTTAATAAGCCACTTTTTGGGTGTCGGTTGCGGTGCAATCGGCACCCAACTGTTTAAATTACTAAAGTTATTCAGCAGCTAGCCCTGTGAGTTCGGCCCGCACCCTAGTGATCAAAATTGGCACTTCAAGCTTGGCGGGGCCAGGTTTGGGGCAGTTTGCGTTATCCACCCTGGCTAATCTGGTAGAAACCCTTTGCACGCTGCGCAGCCAGGGGCATCAGGTGGTGCTGGTGTCGTCGGGAGCTGTGGGTATTGGCTGCCGCCGATTAAACCTGCAAGAGCGCCCTAAAACCCTATCTATGAAGCAGGCCGTAGCGGCGGTGGGGCAGGGGCGGCTGATGCGGATTTACGACGATTTATTTTCAGTCCTGAACCAGCCCATTGCCCAAGTGCTGCTCACCCGCAGCGACCTGGCGGAGCGCTCACGCTACGTCAACAGCTACCGCACCTTTCGCCAGTTGCTCACGCTGGGCGTTATTCCCATCGTCAACGAAAATGACACCGTCGCCGTTGACGAGCTTAAATTTGGCGATAATGACACCCTTTCAGCCCTGGTAGCCAGCCTGATTGGCGCTGACTGGTTGTTTTTGCTCACCGATGTGGATCGCCTTTATTCGGCAGACCCTCGTTATCATCCCGATGCTCAGCCTATCCACTACATTGACGATGCCAGCACGCTTCAGGCTCTGAAGGCGGGGGCCGGTGGGCAGGGGTCGGCCTGGGGCACTGGCGGCATGTTAACCAAGCTGGAGGCCGCCCAAATTGCGGCGATGGCTGGGGTGCGCACGGTCATTACCGATGGCCGCCAGCCCGGCAATATTGCCAGGGTACTGAATGGTGAGGCGGTGGGCACCCAGTTTGCCCCCCGCTCGAAGCCCAGCCGGGGCCGCAAACGATGGATTGCCGCGAGCCCGCCTCCAATCGGTCGCCTGTACCTGGACGAGGGAGCCACCCAAGCTATTTTACAGGCTGGTAAATCGCTGCTGGCGGCAGGCATAATCGACATCCATGGAGCCTTTCAATCTCAGGATGTGGTTCAGCTTTGCACCGTTGAGGGCGAAGAAATTGCGCGGGGCATCGTCAACTACAACGATCAGGATTTGAAACGCATTCTCGGTCGAAAGTCAGAGGAAATTCCTAGCGTCTTAGGTTACGCTGGGGCCGATACAGTGGTGCATCGCGACAATATGGTGATTGTGGCGCTCTGATCCATGGCAGGATATCGTTAACTCTCCCTAACCGGTGCTATGGCTATTTCTCGGAATTCTTCTCGGCCAGGCTTGGGGCTGGCTACAGCAACGGCCATGGCCATTGCTGCCACCCTAGTGGTGAATACGCTGTCCAACCTTTACCCACCCGGCGGTCAAAATGTTGGCGAAATTGCTAACACTGTGCTGTCTGGCGTGTTAATTACTCCCGCCAACTATGCCTTTGCCATTTGGGGAGTTATTTATTTGGGATTAATAGCCTATGCGATCTATCAGTTTCATCCGGCGCGGCGGCAAAATCCCCAAATTCAGCGGGTGAATAAGCTGTTGATTATGGCCTGTGTAGCCCAGGTGATCTGGATTTTTCTTTTCACGCTGCAGCGGTTTGCCTGGTCGGTGGTGGCTATGCTAGTTATTCTGCTAGCCCTAATAGCCGTCTATCTGACGCTTGATATTGGTTTGCAGCGAGTCACGTCCCAACAGCGTTGGCGGGTTCATATCCCTTTCAGTATTTACCTGGGCTGGATTGCCGTTGCCACCATCGTTAACGTAGCCTCTGCGTTCTATGCGGCCGAGTGGGGTGGTTGGGGACTCTCTCCAGTGGCCTGGACGGTCATGATGATTGGCGTAGCGGCGATGCTAGCGGCCATTGTGATAGCTCAACGGGCTGACCTCGCCTTTACCCTGGTCTTTATCTGGGCTTTTGTGGCGATTGCGCTGCGCCATACCGATGTGCCTGCCATTTGGGGAACAGCGGTGCTCTCTAGCCTGGCTCTATGCGCTGGCTTAGGCTGGGTTAAGACCCGTTCTGTCTAGAGGCCGGGCTGATGGTTGGTGACCAACCGGAAGTCGCGTCGGGAGGCTTAAACATGGGCTCGCTGGGCACCGGCACCGCTCAAGCCTCTTGCTTAGGCTCTGTGGTTGTTCTGTTGTAGGAGGTTGAACTGGCGCGGCAGGCTAGCATGGTGTCAATCCCTCCAAGGGGCCAGGCAAAAAAAGGAGCCAGCCAATTGACTAGCTCCCCATAACCGCAACCAGCGGCTTTGTTAACTTCAGAGCTTACCGAGTGGCTACGCCTACTGACGCATCCTCATCCTCGCCTAGCAAAGCCCGTAGGCTAGGAAATAGGAAGTGATTCTCCTCGACGTACTGAGCCCCAAACAGGCCCTTCTCTGCCCAAAAATATCGGTCAGTGGTATGCTCATTGCGCTTAACTAGCAGCAGTGCCGGTGGAGCGATGCCCTCAGAATGGATAAAATTTCGAGCTGCGGTTACAGGTTTTTCATTCCCGCTCTCGATACTATACTGAGGAACAGCCTCCAAAATACGGCGACCTTCCAATCGACGACGGCTTTTACGCTTGCGTCTCCTTGCCAAGTTACCTACCTCCCTCTCTGTAGATATTTTGGATGTAGTTTTGATTACAAATTGTTGAACCAGGCCAAGTATATCGGCTCAAAATAAGAATTTCAACTTCTCTTAAAAATTGAAGCAAAATCTCCGAATCTGTTGGCTTACAAGGGTTTCAGTGGTTAGAGTGGGGGTGCGTCATGAACAGAACTGTTAAAAATTTGACAAAACTTTAATTTTTCTCTCGCCATACTTCTACGTTGGGTCGATATTATGGCAGTTGCCAGTTCAGAGTTTATTGCCCTCTGCCAGTCGCAGGTTCTTGTGTTGACGCGCTCCTTTGAAGCGACTTCAACAGTGGTCTACCTGGCGCAGCAAGCTGCTAATACGTCTGAACTGTCTCTGGTGCCCTTGGTGGCCTACCCAGAAACGGCGACCTCCTGGGCAGGGTTAAGTGAATCTTTGGCGGCCATCACTGAACAGGCACCGCTTGATGATGTATCCCTAGAATTCCCTGGCCAGAGTATTCCCACACCGGGGCCGGGGCTCAGGGAAACGGATGTAACCTGGCCATCGGGAGCATTGGGGCCGATGCAGGTTTCTAGCAAGCCAGCCTGGCCAGCTAGTGCGTCCTCTGAGCCCCCCGCTGCGGTGCCCCCCTTAGTCTTGCCGCTGATGCATGAAGGCGTAGCCCTAGGTGTGATAGTCAGCACCCGCGAGACCTTGCCCTGGAGCCACGAAGAACGCCAGCAGGCCGAGCAGGTAGCCAATACCCTGGCCTTGGCCTGGGTGCTCGATCAGCGGGGACAGTGGTTGCAGCAGCAGCTTCAGCAGCGGCACTTGACTCAGGTGGGTCAGTCAGACACCTTTCACAACTTACTGCATCAATTTCGTAATCCTTTAACGGCTCTGCAAACCTTTGGTCGCCTGCTGGTGAAGCGGATTCCCTCGGATGATCCGAACCAACCCATTGCTGAAGGGATTGTGCGGGAGAGTCGGCGGTTGCAGGATCTGGCGCAAACTTTTGACAGTACAGTTACTCAAGGCCGATGAGGCACTGCAACCCCATGCCTACAGTTCCCCCGGCGACGGCGCTGTTCTTACCAGGGCTAACGGCGGTTGGGGGCGAGGCGGCCAACTCTACCAGGCCAGGGGCTGAGCTGTCCGTGCCTGTCTCTGTAGAGAGCCTCCCCACTGGTCGAGAGGCGTATGCCTGGCTACATCTGGGACGAACGCCGGAAATTGCCCCAGGCCAAATTTTTGAGGTGGTAGCGCCGCTGATGCAGACTACCTCAGCCATCGCCCAGGAGCGCCAGCTGGCAGTGATTCAAAATCTCCTCCCCAACCTGCCAGAGGTTTGGATAGATGCCGCTGCGCTAAGCGAGGTGTTGAGCAATTTGCTAGATAATGCGCTGAAATATGCTCCACCCGGTGCTCTGATTTGGGTGACGGGGGGCCTGGTGCAAACTCTAGATGGCCAATTCTTCCAGGGCATCGCCATCGGTGATACGGGGAACGGCATTCCCCTGATAGATCAACCCCTGTATTTTTGAGCGTCACTTTCGAGGGGTTCAATCCGAGGGAGAAATTCCTGGTACGGGTTTAGGCCTGGCCA
>JAAUUR010000315.1 GCA_012031045.1 Leptolyngbyaceae cyanobacterium SM2_5_2 | reverse complement strand
AAACACAGTTTCCGTAATCAGGCTATTGCCGTCGCACAGCGCCATCAGGGCCATAAACTGGGGCTTGCATATCGGTCGGGAAGCCAGGAAACGGGCCGGTTTGGATGTCAACCGGGGCAATCACGTCACCGGGGATGTAGCGCACCCGACCAAGGCCATCCTCAACAACCTGCCCCCCCACTTTTTGGAGTTTGGCAATCACCGCCGTCAGGTGCTCTGGGATAACCGGAGACAGCGTAATTTCAGAGCGTGTAATAGCTCCGGCCACCAGGAAGGTACCCGCTTCAATGCGGTCTGGAATGATGCCGTAGTCGGTGCTGTGCAGACTGGGCACCCCAACAATGGTAATAGTGTTAGTTCCAGCGCCGCGAATGCGCGCCCCCATGGCCCGGCAGAAGTTGGCCAAATCTGTTACTTCTGGCTCTTGGGCGGCATTTTCAATAATCGTTTCGCCATCGGCCAGGGTGGCAGCCATCATCAAGGTTTCCGTTGCGCCAACGCTAGGATAATCCAGATAAATTTTGGCCCCTCGCAGCCGGCCACCGCTACCAGGGATGTAGGCATGAACCGTGCCATGGTCAATGTGGACGTTTGCACCCATAGCCTGCAAACCCCGCACGTGTAGCTCAACGGGGCGGGCTCCAATGGCACAGCCACCGGGCAGCGGTATGCGTGCCACGCCCATACGCGCCAGCAGCGGCCCAATTACAAAGAAGCTGGCCCGCAGGCGGCTGACCAAATCGTAGGGGGCTTTCGTGTGGGCAATAGTGCTGGCATCAATCTCCAGGTCATGACCCTGGCGAGTTAGTTTGACCCCAAGGGCCGACAACACCTCGCCCATGCGCTCAATATCAACCAGGTGTGGAATATTGCGCACCCGGCAGGGCTGAGCCGATAGCAAAGCACCTGCCATCACCACCAATGCCGAGTTCTTGGCACCGCTAATCACCACATGGCCCGATAGCGACGCCCCACCCGTGATCTCAAGAACGGCGCTATCGGCCTCTGGAGAGGTTAAAGAGTTTGGTAAGCTAATTGAAGTAACGATAGCGGCATCCTCCACGGCTGAATAACTCCAAACATTTCCCAATTTTTCGTCTAGATTCTACCTGAAATCTTTAATTTCGCTATAGTGGCCCAGATTGCATTTTTGGGAATTTAGGGCCACCTCAGAATAGCCGATTCCTTCAAATAACGAAATATTTTTAGAACCTTGACGCTTTGCCATCCGTGAGGCATGATGATAAATCGCGGCGTGAATGAGCGCCACCGTGCGGAACTGGCGGAATTGGTAGACGCGCTAGGTTCAGGTCCTAGTGTTTGCAAAAACATCCGGGTTCAAGTCCCGGGTTCCGCATTTGAGCACTTGATCGCTCATTGGCCAGGCTAATGTTAACCAGCCTACAAAACCCCCTGGTGAAAGAGATTCGCAAGCTCCACCAAGGCAAGTTTCGGAAGCAGCAGCGGCAATTTTTGCTGGAAGGCACCCATCTCATCCAGGAAGCGCTGGCTGTGGATTATCCGATTTTGGTGGCTTGCTACACCGAAGGCTGGGCACAGCGCTATCCAGATTTGGCTCAGGCATTAGCGCAACGGGTTGGCCGAGTTGAACCGGTGTCGGCGGTGGTGATGGAGTCCCTGGCTACTACGGTTCACCCCGATGGTGTGGTGGCTGTTGCCCCCCAGCGGCTGGCTAACCAGCCTCCAGCGGTTACTGGCCTTGGGCTCTTGGTGGACTCCCTGCAAGATCCTGGTAACCTCGGCACTATCATTCGGACGGCGGTGGCCGCTAATGCCACAGGGCTTTGGCTGACGCCAACCAGCGTAGCGCCCGATCATCCCAAGGTGCTTAGGGCCTCGGCGGGGCAGTGGTTTCGCCTACCGATGGGGGTAGTGGAGGATGTTAATGCTCTAGTCCAGGGCTGGCGGCAGCAGGGAATACAACTGGTGGCCACTCACCCCAATGCTCGATTAGACTACTGGGCCGTAGATTTTACCCAGCCAACGGTGTTTTTGCTTGGTAATGAGGGCGCGGGTCTTTCCCCTGACCTGCAAAACCAGGCTACACTGGCGGTCAGCATTCCTATGCATAATCAGGTCGAGTCCCTCAATGTAGCCATTTCAGCCGCGCTGCTGCTGTACGAGGCCAACCGTCAGCGGCAACTCTCTCAGCGGCAACTGTCGAGTTAAGCAAATAGTTGTCTAATCACCCCGATGTGGTCAAGAATGAAGGATGACCTACTGGGCTGGGGAACCGTGCTGTGCTCTGGCTGGCGGGGTAGGGTTATAACTTTGGGTAGTTTCAGGAGCTAGCTGTGAGCGATGCATTCGACTATGACCTGTTGATTATCGGCGCGGGGGTAGGAGGCCACGGGGCAGCTCTCCACGCCGTTAAATCGGGTCTAAAGACGGCCATTGTAGAAGCCGACGTGATGGGTGGCACCTGCGTTAACCGGGGCTGTATCCCCTCTAAGGCGCTGCTAGCCGCGTCGGGCCGGGTGCGAGAACTCCGCAACGAGCACCATCTGAAGTCCATGGGCATTCAGGTCGGTGGGGTAAGCTACGACCGGGTAGCCATTGCCGACCATGCCAAAAACCTGGTCAGCAAGATTCAGGGCGATATGACCAACAGCCTGACTCGCCTGGGTGTGGACATTATTCAGGGTTGGGGGCGACTGGCCGGTGAGCAAAAGGCTGTGATTGACACCCCAACCGGCGAGCGAACGGTTACCGCCAGAGACATTATCCTCTCGCCGGGGTCTGTACCCTTTGTACCTCCTGGCATAGAGGTCGATGGCAAAACCGTCTTCACCAGCGACGAGGCCCTCAAGCTCGACTGGCTACCCGACTGGATCGCTATTATCGGCAGTGGCTACATTGGCCTGGAGTTTTCAGACATTTACACCGCCCTGGGCTGCGAAGTTACTATTATCGAAGCCCTGGATCAACTCATGCCCACCTTCGACCCCGATATTGCTAAGGTGGCCCAGCGCGTCTTGATTGCCCCCCGCGACATCGACACTCGCGCTGGCTTGATCGCTAAAACCGTTACCCCAGGCAATCCCGTGGTAATTGAGCTGGCCAATCGGGAAACCAAGGAAATGGTGGAGATACTGGAAGTCGATGCCTGCCTGGTGGCTACGGGGCGAATTCCCGCCACCAAGGATTTGGGCCTAGAGCGGGTTGGCGTTGAGGTAGACCGGCGGGGCTTTATTCCCGTTAACGACCAGTTGCAGGTGACGCGGATGGCGAACCGGTGCCTCATCTCTGGGCCATTGGCGATGCTACCGGCAAAATGATGCTGGCCCATGCCGCCTCTGCCCAGGGCTTGATTACGGTGGAAAATATTTGCGGCCAGCCCCGCACCGTTAACTACATGAGCATTCCGGCGGCGGCCTTTACCCACCCAGAAGTGAGCTTTGTGGGCTTGACTGAGCCCGCCGCCCGCGAAAAAGCTGAGGCCGAAGGGTTTGCAATCGACACCGTGCGCACCTATTTTAAGGGCAACTCGAAAGCCCTGGCCGAGGGTGAATCCGACGGCTTAGCTAAAGTTATCTATCGCAAGGACACGGGGGAAATTTTGGGAGCCCACATTATTGGTTTGCACGCGGCGGATTTGATTCAGGAGGCGGCTAACGCCATTTTCCAGGGGCAAACGGTTACGGATTTGTCCTTCTGTGTACATACTCACCCCACCCTCTCAGAGGTGCTGGATGAAGCCTTTAAGCGGGCGGTGGTGGTGCCAGCATGAACATTCGTCGTCGCCCGCCCAACCCCAGGGTAGCCATTCAGTATTTGCAGTATCAGGTTAAGGTGCCCGATGCCGAACCCCGCCATATCCTAGAAAAGATCGTTTGGCATAAGGAAGTAGAAGTGGCCCAGATGCGGGAGCGCCTTCCCCTGGCTGACTTGCAGCGGGAAGTGCTGAGTGCTCCGCCCGCTCGCGATTTTAAGGCTGCCCTGTGCCAGGGGCCAACCACCCCAGCGCTGATTGCCGAGATCAAAAAAGCCTCGCCCAGCCAGGGGGTGATACGGCCAGACTTTGACCCGGTAGTGATCGCCCAATCCTACGCCAATCACGGAGCCGCCTGCCTCTCAGTACTGACTGACACCACCTTTTTCAGGGCAGTTTTGACTATCTGGCCCAGGTGAGGGAGGCCGTTAACCTGCCGCTGCTGTGTAAGGAGTTCATCCTCTACCCGTACCAGATGTACCTGGCCCGCTGCAAAGGGGCCGATGCGGTGCTGCTGATTGCGGCCATCCTGTCTGATCAGGATTTGGGCTACTTCGTCCAAATTGCCAAGGCCCTGGGCATGAGTGCGCTGGTAGAAGTTCATACTCTGGCTGAGTTGGATCGGGTACTGGCCATACCGAGCATTTCCCTGATTGGCATTAACAACCGCAATCTGGAAACGTTTACTACAGACCTGGCTACCACTACGGCGCTGATTTCCGCCCGCCAGATCGAGCTTGAGGCCCGTCAAGCGTTGATTGTGAGTGAGTCGGGTTTGCACAGCGCCGCTGATCTGCACACCGTAGCTACCGCCGGGGCCAACGCCGTGCTGATTGGGGAAGCGTTTATGCGGCAGCCAGACCCCGGTGCCGCGATCGGGCCATTGTTTCAGCCGGTTAGTTCCTAGCCTTGCTTCCACGTAATTAGATGCCCCCTTGTAATCAGATGATTAAGAGCACGCGAGTTATTTCTTAGAGCACATTACCTATGGCGAGTTCGGGTCGGCCAGTTCCCTTACCATCTCACATTCACTACGAGCTGTTGTTACAGTTGCTTGAGCAGCAGACCATGGCGGCTGTATATCAAACACCTCAACTCCGGCAGCAGGTTCATGAGCTAATTGTCACCCTGCGTAAGGCGCTGTCTCAACAGCGGCAGCTTGAAGATACCTGCAAGCAAATCAACATTCCCATTGAGTATCAGTGGTCTACGAACCAACCGATGGAGAGCTTTTCTTCGGAGCCGTAACCAAACCATCAGCCCTACAAACCTGCTACACCATGATTCACGTTCCTAGAGATCGCAGGGTGAGCATTGTCCACCCTTAGGGAAATAGTTTTCCAGAAGTCACCTTACTGTTCTGTGAATTTGGCTGGCTGGACGTTGGTTGCCCCATTTGTAGAGCTGAAGGTTAGACCCTGAAGTTTAGTTGCTGTCTAAGCTAGGATGAGAGCTTAGTGGTCATGGCGTAACTGGGGCATGGATCTTTCTCTACTTTTAGCGATTGCGCTGCTGGTTGGGTTATTTTTTTGGCTTAGACGCTACCAGGCCAGAGGCCGCGCTAGAACGCGAGGCTACAGACGCTCCACCACTGCCCCCAGCTCAAAACAATCGGTAAATAACCAAACGAAACGGGAGCTACTACGCCTGGTGGGTGGCAATCGAGAGGTGGCTGAACGGTTGGTTGACCAGGTACAGCTTCGCAACCCCAACCACAGTGAACAATGGTGCTGGGAGAAAGCCATTTACGATATTCAGCGCGATCGCTACCGCTCCTAACCTGGCTCTGGACTCAAGCGGGTGCGGGCCTGCCTGGCCGCGCGCGATCGCCTAAAATTTAAGCCAAGCCCATCATCCTATCGCCAATGTCTTCTCCTTTCCCTGGCATGGATCCTTACCTGGAGCAGCCCGAACTCTGGCCAGAGTTCCACAACCGGCTGCTGGTCGCCATTGCCGATGCCTTGGGGCCGCAACTCAGGCCGAAATATCGAGTTGCGATAGAAAAGCGCGTCTATCAAAATGCGGCAGAAGAGTTGCAAATTGGCCGTCCTGATGCGGCTGTGTTGCGCACCATATCGGAACTAGAGTTAATCCCTCAGCCTCAAGGTCAAACTTTAGTTAAGCCGGTAATGGTGGAACTGCCCATGCCAGAGGAAATTAAGGAACGATTTCTGGAAATTCGCGAAGTGGGCACTGGAGAAGTGATTACCACCCTGGAGTTGATTTCTCCCAGTAATAAACGGGCTGGAAAAGGGCGGCAGATGTACGAAGATAAGCGTCTGAAAATCCTGGGCAGCCAAACCCACCTAGTAGAAATCGACCTGATTCGTTCCTTCGGCGCCCTGCCTTTGCGGAGTAGTACCACTCCCAGCCTTTACCGTATCGTCGTTAGCCGAGCCGAGCAACGTCCTTTGGCCGCCCTCTACGGCTTCAACCTGGCCGACCCAATTCCCGCCTTCCCACTACCCCTTCAGGCTGGGCGACCCACCCATTTGGGTCGATCTTCAGACTCTGGTGAATGGC
>JAAUUR010000314.1 GCA_012031045.1 Leptolyngbyaceae cyanobacterium SM2_5_2 | reverse complement strand
ATCTAAAATATTCTGCAAGGGTTCAGGGTCAGAGCAGTAAAGGCTTGGGTCGCTACATCCAGCAAAAATAATCGCTGTTCATCGAGTTGGTTACTCCACCCAAAGGCGAGCTTTTGACTGTCGGGAGACCAGCTCAGGGCACTATAAAAACCCTGCTGGGTTAAGGTTTGAACCTCGCCGGTATTAACGTTGATTAAAGCAACTGTTTCCTGATTACTAAAGGGTGGATTAAACGGCAGATAGGTGGCAATGTAACGCCCGTCGGGAGACCATACTAGATGACTGCGGTAGATTTGAAAGTTTTCGGCGGGGGTGAGCAAGCGGCGGTTGCTGCCATTCACGTTGATTAGATTAATTTTCTGGAAGGGGTAGTCCCCTTCATAGAAGGCAAGCTGCTGACTATCCGGTGACCAGGCCAGGGGACTTCCTGCGGCCCCATAGATACCAGGAGCCTGGGTCACCTGGCGAGGAGTAGAGCCGTCCACCCCTACAACATAGATGTGCTGGTCGGCTACATAGGCCAGTTGGGCACCATCTGGGGAAATGTAAATATCAGAATTAAGCTGATTGGGTACCGAGGTCAAGGCCGTTAGTTGCCCGGTGGAATCGGCCAAAAATACCTCAAAGCGACTGGGGCCATCGGGGCCATCAGGATTACATCGCTGTTTAATCAGCAGCGTGGCATTATCCCGCTGCCAGGCTACCCCCAACTCGGGAGGGCGGGGGCATTGACTAGAAAATATCTGGACTGAGCGAGTTCCCTGGCGATCCAGGCGATAGACGGTGCCGAAATCTTGTACCAGGGCAAGTTCTTGACCGTTGGGAGACCAGATTAATCGATTGACCAGCTGGTCTTCTTCGCTCCTGAGGGGCTGACGTTCCCCCCCTACGGGTTGAATTGCAAACAGCCCATCGGGGGTCGCAAAGGAAATCTGGGCAGGGCCAGGGCCAGGTTCCGAAGGGCTACCCTGGGCCAGACTGATGATGGGTTGATTAGGATTGTTGGTCGCCTTAACCCTAGCTATGGGCGAGTGCCCTGCTGCTATCCCTCCAGTCGCTGGAGGTGGAACCCAGAGGGGGTTAGTAGTAAACCCTGCTGGGACTAAGCCCAGGGTTATGGCCCCAGTAACCCATACCATGCCGCATTGTTTTATCACTGGCTTCCTTCCTTCCCATCCCAAGCAATCCTAACCCCAAGCTGCCCCTGTGACATCATAGCGATCTGCCAGGAGCCGCTGATGAGTTTTGCCGGAACAAACTTTGCCGGAACAAATTGGTCATTTCTAGAATCCAGGCAAGTTTTGAGGATGCTGTTTACAGCACAGCCCTTTAGGCTAGATTTATGGCTTACTCCAAGATGGCCCTGATGTTTTATCCTTCTTGAACCCATGAACTTCATCAGCCTCTTTTTTATTTTTCTGATTTTTTCGTCGGTGCAACCAGCGATTCAGCGCCGAATTGTGGAATCCCGTCGGCTAACGGCCATTCGCACCTTAGAGCAGCAGCGCGGCAGCCGGGTCATTTTGCTGATTCATCGCCAGGAGTCCATCAGCCTGCTGGGAATTCCAATTTCGCGGTTTATTAATATCGAAGACTCGGAACAGATCCTGCGAGCCATTCGCCTTACCCCCTCCACGGTGCCCATCGATCTAGTGCTCCATACCCCCGGTGGGCTGGTGCTGGCCACTGAGCAAATTGCCCGAGCCTTGATTCGTCATGGGGCCAAGGTGACGGTGTTTATCCCCCACTACGCCATGAGCGGCGGCACCATGCTGGCCATGGCCGCCGATGAAATTGTGATGGATGAAAATGCCGTGCTGGGGCCGGTCGATCCCCAACTGGGGAACGTGGCCGCCGCCAGCATTCTCAAGGTGTTAGAGAACAAACCCATCGAGAAGATCGACGATCAGACCCTGATCACCGCCGATGTGGCTCGCAAGGCCATTAACCAAGTTCAGCGTTTTGTCCGCACCCTGCTAGAAGACACGTTTCCTCGCCAAAAAGTTCAGCCCACCGACATCGACAAAATTATTGACCGCCTCACCACCGGCCAAGTCACCCACGACTATCCCATTACGGTTGAAGAGGCCACAGAGATTGGCCTCCCCATTACCGTTGGCCTGCCGAGAGAAATTTACAACCTGATGGATCTTTACCCCCAGCCCATGGTGGGGCGGCCCACTGTGCAGTACATTCCGATGCCTTACCAAAATCCCCCGGTGTTGCCAACCAGTCAAAAGCGAGGCAACGGGTGAAGGTCAGCCTGGGTTTCTAGCACTACCCAAGCTTTAGAGAGGCACCATTTAGAGATACATCCTTTAGAGATACACCACGGTGACTCCGGTACCGCCATCGCCTTGGTCAGCGGCTTCAAAGCGTTGGACTTGCGGATGAGATTTCAGGTAATCCTGCACGCCACGCCGCAGTTTGCCAGTGCCATGGCCGTGAATCACCCAGAGGCCACCGCTAGCGGTGGCCAGGGCTTCCTCCAAAACCGCTTCGGCTTCGGCTACTCGCATCCCCCGCAGGTCAACGGTATTGCGTGAGGTGCGTACCGCTGGGGCTGGCGGTGCGGCTTGAGCCGCAGGCACCGTGTCTTGGGGTTTGGGCTTGGGCGGTAGTTCGGCTTTTTCTCCCTGAAGGGACTCAATATCAGCCAGGTTGACGGTGGTTTTCATCAGCCCAAAGCGTACCGTCAGCCGGTGATGGTCATCAGGGGCGGTCAGCACGTCAGCCGTTTGGCCCAGGCTAGGGATGCGGACGCGATCGCCCACCTTCGGCTGAAACCCTGGCTGTGCCGGGGGCGGCGCTTGGCGAGGGGGCAGATGGGCTGTGGCAATGGCATCCACCGCTTCCGTGGCTTGTTGAGCATCCTGAGCCGTAGCGTGGCCCTGCTGAAGCTGGCGAATGACTTTGGCAATATCCGCCTTGGCCGTTGCGATCGCCTGTTGAATCGCCAGTTCTTGCTGTAGTTTAAGCTCACGCTCACGCTCACGCAGCATTTCGGCCTTAAGGCTCACCTCGTTGTGCAGGGCTTCCGTCTGCGCCAGTAGCCCCGCCGCCGCCCGGGATTTTTCCTCCTGTTCCTTGCGCTGGGCTTCCAAGCCAACAATCACCTGGTTGACATCGGCCTGAGCCGCTACCGCCATATGGGATGCCGCCTGATCGAGAATTTCGGCCTTCAACCCCAACCGGCGGGCAATGGACAGCGCATTAGACCGGCCTGGAATGCCCCATAACAGGCGATAGGTGGGCGAGAGGCTGACCTCATCGAACTCAACGGAGGCATTTTCAAAGCGTGGATCCTGGTACTTGAGGGCCTTCAGCTCCCCGTAGTGGGTGGTGGCCACGGTGAGGCGAGCCTGGTCAGCCAGGTATTTCAAGAGGGCAATAGCCAGGGCGGTTCCTTCGGTGGGGTCAGTGCCGGCTCCCCACTTCATCCAGCAGGACGAGGGCATTGGCCGGACTCAGGGGGTGAACCTCTGAGGGGCTAAGAGCCGGAGCCTCGCCCAAATCGTCTAGCCCAGCCTGTTCAGCACTGATAAGCGAAGCACTAAAACGCGAAGGAGCAACCTCACCCATCTCGCCCGCATCTACTAAACCAGAGGCCAGCGACTCTGAATTTAGCGCCTGCTCTGCGGCCTCTGGAGAGGTAATAGCGGCCAAAATCCGGCTAATACGACGAATATGGCCCGAAAAGGTAGACAGACTTTGTTCGATGGATTGTTCATCGCCAATGTCGGCCAAAATTTGCTCAAACCACGGTAGTTCAACGGGTTCGCGGGCCGGTACAAACAGGCCAACCTTAGCCATCATGGCCGCTAGGCCCAGGGTTTTGAGGGTAACGGTTTTGCCGCCGGTGTTGGGGCCAGTAATGGCTACCACCCGCAGGGTTGGTTGGATCAACAAATCGATCGGTACCACGTCGGCCCCTTGTTCATGGCGCTGCTGCCAGACCAGCAACGGGTGGCGCAACTGGCGCAGGGTAATGGGTTCGTTGGTTTGGCTAAAGCGCGGCGGGTTAGCCTCCAGCCAGAGGGAGTAGCGAGCTCTAGCGTAAGCTAGATCTAACGCCGTTACGGTGGCCAGCAGATGTTCAAGGTCATCGGCCACAGCAGCAACCTGCTGAGTCAGGTCACGCAGGATGGCTTCGATTTCAGTCTGCTCTTGGCGCAGGAGTTGGCGCAGTTGATTGCCCAACTCGACGATGGCGTTAGGCTCGATATACAGCGTTGCACCGCTGATCGAAGCATCGTGAACCAGGCCCGGAATCGCCTCTTTTTGGGGTGCTTTGACCGGCAGCACAAAGCGATCGCCCCGCTGGGTAATTAATAGCTCCTGGAGGGCACTGGCCCGACGCTGCATAATCCGCTGCAGCCGCTGCTGAATGTCCTGGCGAGTGGTCTTGAGGCGATCTCGAATCGTACTGAGTTTGGCACTGGCTCGATCCGTCACCTCGCCCCGGTCATCAATACAGTGATGAATGCGTTGCTCTAGTTCTGGGTAGGTGCGCAGATTGGCCACCAGCGCCTGTAGCACCGGCAGGTCTTCCTCCGCCTGAGCCTCAATGACGCGGCGCAACTGGCGGGCACCATTTAACGTGGTGGCCACATCAATAAGCTCTGGGGCACTCAGCAAGCCGTGATGACTGGCCCGTTCCAAAGCGGCACCAATGTCTCGAATGCCGCCAAAACTCAACCCCCTGGTCTGCTGCTCCAGCCAATATACCTCGCGGGTTTGGGCCAGTAGCGCTTCACTGGCTGCCTGGTTTGTAGGTGTCACTAACCGTTGAGCCGCCAGGGTACCTAACTTGGTCGCGGCAAAGGTAGACAGATGTTGGCAGAGCCGAGGCCATTCAAGGAGAGAGAGGGTTTCTTGCTGAATCAACGCTAAGGTTAAGAAAATCGGTCTCTTTAGTATAGAAAACTCTTAGGTCTCTCTTCTGGCTGGGTCAACCGATTCTCCCCAGATTTAGCCCTTCGTGGGGCATCCGCTGAGGCCAGAATGAGAGAAACCACTTTTTCTCCTAACTCTCCCCTAAACTGAAGGCAGATGCTTTAGTTTTGGCCACTGGTCGCTGCACCCGGTTTATTGCTGTGATGATTTGCTGCCTTAACCCCAACTGCCCTCAACCGAATCACGCAACATTGGCTGAGGTCTGCCCGACCTGTGGTACTCCGCTAACGCCACGGCTACGGGGCCGCTATCGGCCCATCAAGCTGATTGGGCGCGGCGGCTTTGGGCGCACGTACTTTGCGGTAGATACCGACCGCCTCAATAACCGCTGTGTGATCAAGCAGTTTGCCCCACAAACCCAGGGCACCAAGTCCTTTCTCAAGGCGGTGCAGCTTTTTGAGCAGGAGGCCATGCGGCTTAACGAATTGGGCGAGCATTCTCAGATTCCGACATTGCTGGCTTACTTCGAGCAGGATAAGTATCTTTATCTGGTGCAGCAAATGATTGGGGGGCGCACCTTGTATCAGGAGGTGGCCACCCAAGGAGCCTACGATGAATCTGCGGTGCGGCGGCTGTTGGATGACCTGCTGCCGGTATTGCAGTTTATTCACCAGAAAGGTGTCATCCATCGAGACATCACACCGACCAATATCATTCGCCGTAACACTGACCAGATGCCCGTGCTAATTGATTTTGGAGTAGCCAAGCAGTTTAGCGAAGCGGTGATGTACGAGCCGGGCACACGCATTGGCACCGAGGGCTATGCCCCCATCGAGCAACTCCGCAGCGGGCAGTCGTATCCCTCTAGCGATTTGTATAGTTTGGGCGCGACCTGCCTGCATTTGTTCACCGGCTGTAAACCCGAAGATCTCTACAGTCCCCTAGAGGGCCGCTGGATGTGGCCAGAACGGTTGCAGCAAATGGGGCGCACCGTTAGCCCTGGCCTGACCCAAATCCTAAACGGTATGACCCGAGATTTAGTGAGCGATCGCTACCCAACTGCCCAAGACGTTATCCATGACCTACAGCGCTTGCCCAAGCTAGAGGGCAATGTGCCAGGTTGGCTCTCAAGGCCTGCACCTAATAGCTTATTCTCTGGCTTACAGCAGCAACTCAGCCACCAGCCTGGCGAAACAGCGGGACTTTCTACACCCGGCACCGCCTTTTCCAGTGATGATTTTCCCATCACCACCCCCTCAGACCAGGGGAGCGCTGAGAACGTCCCACGCCCGCAACGTTCCAGTTCATGGCCAGGCAAACCCTCCAGCCCACCCTCCACGCCACCCTCCACGCCCACCCTCAACACTGCCGC
>JAAUUR010000313.1 GCA_012031045.1 Leptolyngbyaceae cyanobacterium SM2_5_2 | reverse complement strand
GCCCGATGCAACCCCCGGTTCCCCCCCCCGACGGCTGCGGCCATCGTGATTCCAGCTCCAGCCACAGCGCCAACTATGGCCGAGAGTTTGCTCAGGCCTGCGGGCACTCCGTTAGCTGAGGCGGCTGTCTCTGCTGAAAACCCGGCCACCCAGAGTGCAACAGAACCCGGTGCAGCAGCACCCAGTGCCCTGGCTCTCTAGCTGTGCCTGATCAAATTGCCGCCGATGAAACGGTGCCAGCAGGCTACAACAGTGTCTTGTGGATCCTACGAGCTACAGTGTAGGGGCTACCCAGGCTCCGGCTGTGGCACCTAATGTCGTCTTTGCTGAGCGCTCAACGGGATGCCAGATCACGGTAGCAGGCGGGCAGACCTCCTCCTCTTGCGGTGGCGCGGCGGCCCAGGGTAGGAATGCAAGCGCGGCGGTGGCATCCAGTGGCGGCATTCAGGTAGGCCCGGTCAACGTTGGCCCAGGGGGGTTAGCCTTGGTAGCACCACTGTGGTCAGCCGGGAGGCTCTGAATGAAAAGGTTCGCAACCTGAATGTTCTGCGGCGCGGTAACGAAGAGTACATCTTTCCGCTGTCGATTCCGGCTCCGATCTCTTCGCTATTTGGCTGGCGCATGCACCCCATCCATCAGTCCTGGCGCTTTCATGCCGGGGCAGACTTAGCCGCCCCCATTGGCACACCCGTGCTGGCTACCCAAGCCGGGCGCGTAGCGGTGTCTGACTTTTTAGGGGGTTACGGCCTAACGGTAATTCTCCGCCACGGCGACGGCAATCGCGAGTCTCGCTATGCTCACCTATCCCAGGTGGCGGTACAGCCTGGGGAGTGGGTAGAGCAGGGCGACGTGATTGGCCTGGTGGGTAGCACCGGCACCTCCACGGGGCCGCACCTGCACTTTGAGGTGCGCCAGTTAACGAATGAGGGCTGGGTAGCAATGGATCCCATCGAAATCCTGGAATACGGGATTGCTAACCTGGTAGAAGTACTCGATAACCCAATGCTAGCCCTGGGACGCGCCGGAGAAACCAACCCAGCCGACGCGGCTAAGCCCGGTTCGTCAGTGGACTATCCCTTCCGGCCCGCTCAGCCTAACGCCAGCTAGGCGAGGGGAGTCAGAGTAGCCGTGGGCTTTAGCGTTAATCATCGGGTGCGGTTTCAGGAAACCGATGCCGCCGGAGTGGTGTACTTTGCCAACGGGCTGGCCCTTTGCCATGCCGCCTACGAAGACTCGCTGCTAGCGGCTGGTATTAACCTGGCGGAGTTTTTTAGCCCCAGTGCTGAGGCTGTTTACCCCATTGTCCATGCCAGTATGGACTACCGCCGCCCTATGCGCTGTGGCGAGGTGGTGGTGGTATCGCTAGCCCCTTACCGGCTCGATGCCTCTAGCTTTGAAATTAGCTATCGCCTGCAGAGCAATGCGGCTCCGCCCCTGCTGCTAGCCGAGGCGCTAACACGCCATGTCTGCATTCATCCGCAGCGGCGCGATCGCCAGCCCTTGGGTGCGGCCATAGAGCACTGGTTGCAGCGCTGGGCCACCTGACCCAGGGAAGGCTGAAAAGGAAAAGGAAAACTTAAAGACTGAAGAAAGAAAAACCGTTTACTTGAGGTTTGGCTATGGAAAGTCGCTGGCAAGAATGGTTATTTGTAACAGGCTATGTCAGCTTTTTAATCACTATTGTATGGTTAGTGCTTGTACCCAGAAATCGGTAAGCTAACGTCGAGAGTCGCCGCCAAATTGAAGCCGAACTTTTTCATAGGCGCTTAAGCATTGCATTCTAAAGACAATGCTTAAGACCTTAAAACGAGTTTCAGCATCGCCCAGGCGGGGATCTCTAATCACCTTTTTGGTGATATCTACGGTGTGGGTAACTAGGTCTGAAACCACAAATCTGGCTAACCGGCGATTACGCACCCACCAGGACGATTCGTAGCGAATAAATCGGTCGTACCAACCGCCAGCGTAGCGAGCAACTCGGTTTGAAACTTCATCAATGGTGCTACGGGCAGGGTGATTAACCAGGGCATCCTCGGCATAAAGTTGTCCATAGCCAGCCGCATGTACCCGTCTAGACCATTCACCATCTCCTCCAGATTTTAGATTTGCTTTAAACGAGCCAACATTATCGATGACAGATTTTCGCGTCAAAATGTTAGCGGTTACGGCTGATTGATAGTCTCTCAGTATTCGCTCTTGGGGAAAACCAAACACCACCTGCTCATAAAGCTCAACCGGAGTGGGTTGATCAGGATTTTTATTAAATACATCAATTCTACCCGCAACCATGCCACAGTCAGGGTTGTCAATCAGGTGCTTAACGCCTTTTTCTAGCCAGTTTTGGTCAGGAATACAGTCTGAATCAGTAAAGGCTAAAAACTCGCCCTTGGCTAGCGCAATTCCTTTATTCCTGGCGGCGTAGGAACCGGGGGCCGATTCTTGCGCATAGACGACGGGGGAAAATTCGGCCACTAGTGCCTCGGTTTTTTGCTCGATGTCTGAGCCATTGTCAACCACAATCACTTCATAGTGGTTAGCCCCGTAGGTTTGTTGGGCCAGGGCTTCGAGGCAGAGCCGCAGGCGAACCGAGTCGTTATAGACAGGAATAATAACGGACACAAAGGGCGCTATGGCCGTCTCCATAAAACTCATTTCCTTCTGAGATGAATGAGTTTCTATCATGATGACTTCCTATAACAACTACCGATACCGAGAAGTTTTCCCAGAAGAACCGGGTACAGCCAAGTCTAAGTTAACCTATTACGGTTGCTACATACGTAGGATAAGGATGCAGAGCATGGCATCAGTCTTCCGGAAGATAACTTAGCACAGCCAGCAAAAATCACCCAAGTGCCCGTGCTTACACGGAGGTTATTCGGTTAGGGTGTCTTTTCCATCAGCCATCCTTGTACCAGTGCATTGGGGATGACGGCATCGTCCCAGGCCGGAGGTTCTTCCCCAATCCGGACAATGACCAGCTGATGGGAAGGGATCATGTAGACTCGCTGATGATGACGACCATCCAGATAAAAAGTGTCTGGGGCAACAAAGGGGGCTGAAGCGGCTAGATTGACCGCTGGGTAGTCTGCGGTGCGAGCTTTAATCCAAATGTGCAGACCAAAGGTGGGCTCCAGGGGAGACTCAGCCAGCATTTGCTCAAGCCAGGTGGCGGAAACGATCTGCCTGTTACCTATCCGGCCTTGATGTAGCAGAAGCTGACCGACTCGCAACCAGTCTTGAGCGGTGGCAAAGAAGCAGCAGAAGGGTTTGGCCTGGCCTCCAGTCCGATCTAACCAGAGAAACCCGTCTGCGGCTCCTAGCGGTTGCCACAGGCGACTGGAGAGGTAGTCCCCAAAGGACTCGCTGGTGGCCGCTTCTAGCACCATGGCCAGGAGTTGGGAGTTGACATTGTTGTACTCAAAAGTGTGCCCCGGTGGGCTAAGCAGCGGGATGCTAAGGGCAGTCTGGCGGACATTGGAGCCGCCATAGAGTTGAACCAAGTCAGACTTCAAGGTGTCGGTGCGGTCGTCGTTTCTCAACCCCGACTGCATATACAGCAAGTCGGCCAGGGTGAGCTGCCCACGGGGGTCTTTAGCCCAGGCGTTGAGGTAGTGGCTGACCGGCTCGTTGATGGACTGGATGTAGCCCTCATCAATGGCAATGCCAATTAATAAGGCCAACAGAGTTTTTACCATCGACATGGAGTTCACCCGACTCTCTGGCCCGTGGCCTTGCCAGTAGCGCTCTAGCACCAGCTGATCTCGATGCATAACCAGGAGGGCGACAGAGTTTTGAGCTTCGGCAAACTCCAGCACTTGCTTCAGCACCGCTGGTGGAATGTCTGACGATGGGGCCGCTAGTAGCGGTTTGGGTTGAGAGGATGCTCCTAAAACCGTTTGCCGGGGCCGGTACCAATCCGCAGCGGTGACAGGGTTATCGGGATAGCTAAATGAGCGTAACAACAAGCGCCAGTCAACATTCCCATTGAGCAAACCAACCACGGCTAGCCCGGCCAACATCCAGAGAGCTGGTTTTAGAAGGGCTGTATCCATAGAGCTCTGAGTTTAAACTCAGGATTGACCAGACCTTAAGATGCTGCAAAGAACACAGTCTTACCCTGACGATTTTATTACAGTGGAGAGATATTAGTGGTATCGGTCACAGATGTTGGTTGCTCATGGCTATCAAGACTTACATTCTCTACCCTTTAGGCTGACTTACAGTGATACTCTAAGGAGAGGGCGTTAGGGCTGGCTGGGGCTGTCCCTGGTTAGGCCACGCCAAATTGTGACAGGTCATAGTTTTATGCCTCTGTTGCAGCTAGTTGGTTCAGAGAGTTGCAAGTTAACTATGTACAATCCAAGTGTGAGCGGCGGTAACGCCAGTAGTTTGGCGGGGAGCCGTTTATTTTTATATGAGGTGCAGGGGCTGCGCCAAAATGCAGAAACCGACAAAATGAACAACCCCATTCGGCAGAGTGGCAGTGTTTTCATTACGGTACCCTACCCCCGTATGAATCAAGAAATGCAGCGGATTACTCGGATGGGGGGCAAGATTGTTAGCATTCGCCCCATCGAGACGGTTGGAGCCACGAGTAACGCAACACCCACTGTGACTGAGGTGCCACCTTCGCAACCTGAAACCACAGCAAAGCCCATGACTCAAGCAACACCTAAAGCTAAGACCGCTGACGTTCCAGTTAATCTTTACAAGCCTAATGCCCCCTATGTAGGCAAGGTCATCTCTAACGAGCCTCTGGTAGGTGAGGGTGGCCTGGGTATTGTGCAGCACATCACCTTTGACCTGTCTGAAGGCAATCTCCACTATGTAGAGGGCCAGAGCATCGGCATTATCCCCGCTGGCACGGATGCTAACGGCAAGCCTCACAAACTGCGTCTGTACTCCATTGCCTCTACTCGCCACGGCGACCAGATGAATGACCAGACCGTGTCGCTCTGCGTCCGTCAGCTGGAGTACAAGCACCCCGAAACTAACGAAACGGTTTACGGCGTGTGTTCCACCTATCTCTGCCACATTGAGCCGGGGGCTGATGTCAAAATCACCGGGCCAGTGGGTAAGGAAATGCTACTGCCCGACGATCCCGATGCCACCATCATTATGCTGGCCACGGGCACAGGAATCGCCCCCTTCCGGGCTTACCTCTGGCGCATGTTCAAAGACGAAGAGAAAAAGGCAAACCCCGACTATCAATTCAAGGGTCTCGCCTGGCTGATTTTTGGAGTGCCCTATACCCCCAACATCCTCTACAAAGAGGAGTTGGAGCAAATTCAGACCGAGTATCCGGATAATTTCCGGATGACCTACGCCATCAGCCGGGAGCAGCAAAACCTTGAAGGCGGGCGGATGTACATTCAGCACCGGGTGGCTGAATATGCCCCCGAACTCTGGCAACTGATGCAGAAGCCCAACACCCACACCTACATGTGTGGTCTGAAGGGGATGGAAGATGGCATCGATGAAGCCCTATCTGCCGAAGCCAGCAAGCACGGCGTAGACTGGGTTGAGTTTCGCAAGCAGATGAAGAAAGAGCACCGCTGGCACGTTGAAACCTACTAAAGCGGGTTTTAGGTTTCAGGTTTAGAGTTAGCTTCGACTCTAGACCTGAAACACCGGTCTGGATGGTCATTTTTCCAAGCGCCTGGGCTGGAGATTCTCTTCGCCTGGGTCTTCAAAACGGTTTTCAGATGCCTGGCTAAACTTGGAATCCTTGGGAAGGGTAGTCTGCCCTTCTTTTTTTTATGGCTCACTTCTCCCTTTACAATTGGAGGAGTGCGCATAGGTAGGATGTAAGGCTTTGGGCATTCATGTTGGGCTACTGGGGCTGGGAACCGTTGGTTCGGGTGTGGTCAAAATTTTGCTGGATCCGGCTAGCCGTCATCCTTTGCTCAGCCAGCTTAACCTTGTGCGGGTGGGGGTGCGCACGCTAGACAAGCCCCGTAGCACTGACATTCCAGCCGACTGGCTCACCACGGATTTAGAGGCCATGGTCAGCGATCCCAGCATTGCCATCGTCATTGAGGTAATAGGTGGGCTCGAGCCAGCTCGATCGCTGATCCTCAAAGCAATTCGCCATGGCAAGCATGTGGTAACGGCCAACAAAGCCGTGATTGCCCGCTATGGGGATGAAATCTTCACCGCCGCTAACGAGGCTGGGGTGTACGTGCTGCTGGAGGCAGCGGTGGGTGGCGGTATTCCGGTGATTCAGCCCCTGAAACAGGCGTTGGGGGTGAACCGCATTGAAGCCGTAACCGG
>JAAUUR010000312.1 GCA_012031045.1 Leptolyngbyaceae cyanobacterium SM2_5_2 | reverse complement strand
GAAGCTGCGCGTCCGCCGCACCATGTAGCGACTCATCAACTGCTGCCAGTCCTCCGGCTCTGGACTTTGCTCAAATGCCAAGAGCGATCGCACCGGGCTAGTGCTATGCCTGCGACGAAACTGCATCTCACCGCCAATGCTACGAATGTAGGCTTCTGGCTTAATTCCTAAGTCGGCATCTGGGCGCAAAAATAACTGCAACTGAGCCGATAAGTCTAGATAGGTTTTGTTGTAGGGAGTGGCGGTGAGTAAAATGCATCGACTGCCACTTTGCTCAATGTAATCCTTAATGGCTTGATACCGCTTGCCCTCTTTGTTTCGCAGGTTGTGGCTTTCATCAATCAGCACCAACCGAAACCGCGCTGGGACATTGGGCAATTCCTGAATCGCTCGGCTAATCGGCACCACCTTGCCCCGCAAGCCGTAGCGATCCATGTAACCCTGCCACATTTTTTCCAGGTTCTTCGGGCAGATAATCAGCGTACTGGTACCGTAGTCTTCCTCGCAGAGATGGGCGATTGCAGTTCCCACCAGAGTTTTACCCAGCCCCACCACATCGCCAATGATTACCCCATTCCGTTTACTAACATGGTGTGCCGCAATCTGCACTGCCGCTTCCTGAAAGGGCAAAAGCCCAAAACTGGAAGGGGGCGCGATACTGACTCAACCCATCTCGTGCTTCCTGGGACAGGTGATACGCCATTTTCAGATAGACAAAATAGGGCTTGAGCGATCGCCCAGCCCAGCTTTCATCGATAATTTCCGCTAATTGCTCCGTAATATCCAAGCAGAAGCGATCGTCCCAGCGATCTTCAAACCATTTCTCCAGCTTGTTTGTGTCATCCCGATCCACCACTTCCACATTCAGCTCACCTTGAGATCTCAGCCCAGAGAGAGTCAGATTACTGCTACCCACATAGCTAATGATGGGTGTGGCGCGATCTCGGCGATAAATCAGATACAGCTTGGCATGGAGGGGATGCCGCAAAAATAGTTTGACTTGAAGTTTGTGGGCGAGGAGTTGCGATCGCAACCGCTGCAACCCCTCTTCATCAGCGGCACTGGGCGCACCATAGGTCAATTGCTGCCGAAACTCTTGCGCCATCAGGGTTTGTAGTCGAATCGCTTGCCCCTGATCGATGCGTTCTGGTTCCACCCCGATCGCCAATGCCTGCCTTAACTCTTCCTTCGGCAAGCGATACATACCCACCAGCAACCTGCAAGCTTGACCGTCACCCCCATCAAATTGCTCAATATCGCCATCGATTTGTTGCCATCCCCGTAAATTGAAATAGCCAACACAAAAATCCGCTCGATAGGCTTGCTTCAAATATGCTTGCAACTCAGGCAGGATGGGTTGTTCGATATTGTCGTAAATACTGGACATGAATTTTACACAGAGCAGAATTTTGGGCTGACGTGATCAATCATATCCGGCGGGTTCTCAATCGGCTAAACGCCTTCCCTTGCCCTGCTGAGAATCGTGAAATGCAGCCTTCCCAGTACCCATGCCCTGAATTCTCAACACCAACAAGAAATCTTCAAGCACTGTCCCAACAGGCAACCTAAGCGGCACAACAAGTTATTGGATCGCCCCTGTCTGCCTAACTGCCTCTACAGGGTAGATAGGCAGATTATTCGCAGTCTAATTTCCCTTAGAGGGTAGATAGGCAGCGGATAATCTGCATAATAGCCTTCTCAAGGGTAGATAGGCAGAAACCAGTCTGTCTAAATATCTGCCAAGGCATCATGCCATCCTCTTCGGTTGACGGGAAGCGCCTGTACCAGTATCCTTTTTGACTAAGCTGTTTGAACAGAGCGGCGGCAACGCAGAACTCGGAAATCTTGGCGCTGTCCGTGGATGTTAGCAGCATCTACGAACAGCTAACCCCGCAAGTCTACGGCGCAGATTGCGAGGCTAAGGTCATGGTACCCTAGCCCCCTCAGTTTGCAATTCAAGCGTGGGTGCTGGGGTTTTCGCGTTCTGTTTCTTACCCATTACATAAGGAACAGAACCCATGTCTCAATACCTTGAACTGGAGTGACCCTACCCCCATGCCTCCCCGCCGTGAGGCGCGGGACGCAGCCGAGACCGTAATGTCGAGCACAACCGAGACGTGGATGGCCATTGCCACCAAAACCGTACTGCTTGAGTAAAGTCCCGCCCGCCCCCGATGGCTGACCGCTTGCCGTCGGGGGCAGCGCGCCCCCGTTTGGGTTGTACCCGGTTTGTAGGGTGCAATGCCCCTACGAGATTTCCCGTTTTGACTCAGGGTTTCTCAATGCGAATTGCGTTTAACACCCCGAGGCCGTGATGAAGCATACCGACCCCGCAGTGAAGCTTATTGGCTCTGTAGTAAAGCATACTGACCCCGCAGTGAAGCAAAGTGGCACAGCCGTGAATGGTTTCAGGGGGCAACTGGCTAACTGCATGCCGCGTCCTGCCAAGTTGATCCCGCAGTATAGCTTTGCTCTGCCGCAATACACCTTGCATCCAGCTCATTAGTAGCTTGCGGCCCTACATCCCAGACATTATTTGGCGCTGGGTCCTATGAGCCTATGAACCCGAGTCACATTTTATGACGGTAGAACGCCAACTCCAAGCCTAAGACCATGGTTAAAGCTGACCTCTACCGCAATCTACCAACCCGTGACGAGCTGCCCTGCTCCGACGATACACCTGTGGATAACGTAGGCTCAGGCCCAGCAAGGGCGGCAGGCGTGTTTGGCGGCGATCGCCCCCCTCCGCCAGCGCGGCCTCACCCCGGAGGACATTGCCACTATCCTCAACCTATCGCTGGCCGAGGTAGAAGCTCACCTGCGCTAGCAACCTGGCGACGGCCTAAAGCCCCTGGGCTAAAAAACGTTTGGGCGTCAAGCCTTTGACCTGCTTAAACACCCGCGTAAAGTGCGCCTGGTCGGCAAAGCCAAACTCGTGGGCCACCTGGACAATAGCCAAGTCTCCCTGCTTGAGCAGCGGAGCGGCCCGTTCAATGCGACGTTTGAGCAAATACTGATGAGGCGTCAGGCCGATCGTCTGCTTAAACAACCGAGAAAAGTGGAACTTGCTCAACCCCGCCTGCAGGGCCAGGTCGGCCAGGCTGAGATCGGCGGTGAGGTGGGCTTCGATGTAGTCAATTAGGACGCTCAACCGCTGGCGGTCAATGGGTTGCAGACCTTGCAGACCCGTAAAATCGACCGGGCTATCAATGCCGTAGTGGTTAATAAAATGGGTGGCTAGGGCCGTGGTCAGGGTATCGGCATAGAGCCGACCGTTGGAGCCGCCCAGTTCTGCTTCTACCAGCAGTGCCTGCATCAGGGTTTGCAGATGGCGATCCTGGGCCTGGTGCTGGCGACGAAAGACCTGACGCTCTAGCAGCGGTTGATCGGGCAGCAGGTCAGAAAGTTTAGTGGGGTCGAGGGTCAACAATACAAACTGATTGTGGCCACTGATGCGGTGGGAAAAGGGCACCCCGGCGGGGTTCACCCAGAGATCCCCCGTTTCATAGCGATGGGTCTTAAAGCTGTTGCCGTCCTTCCATTCCCACTCCAGGGCAGGCCCGGTGTTCATGGCAAAGTAGTGCTGCGGTACGGTGACGTTGTCCGGGGTAAATCCTTCGTTTTCACCCTGCTCGATGTAAACCCCGTCCCAGGGAAGCTCCCGACTCGACAGCAATACTCTGCCCGTGGTGACGTCGGGCTTTGGGGTCAGGGTTTGGCTATCGACAAAGGTAATCTGGCTTTCCACAGCGTTTGACTATTACAACCGCGATCGCAATTTTCTACAAAAACAAAGCAATTTGCTTCAAGAGTTATTCTAAGCCTTCCTCGATAGTAGTGACTGTGAGGCCAGCAAACCGCTCACACAGCTGATTGACCCAGCCGGTCACAACTT
Source organism: Leptolyngbyaceae cyanobacterium SM2_5_2 (assembly GCA_012031045.1). GTDB lineage: Bacteria > Cyanobacteriota > Cyanobacteriia > Phormidesmidales > Phormidesmidaceae > Nodosilinea. The sequence goes on along the minus strand of JAAUUR010000312.1, from coordinate 2,385 downwards.
AAAGGAGAGGATTATGAAACGCCTGTTCAACGCCTTGTTTATCTCAGCAGCAGCCACCGTTCTGGCCACGGCTACCCAGGCAGAAGCCGCTCAAGTGAAGGAAGTCACCTTTGAGAGCGAGGGGCAAACCCTGGTGGGCGATTTGTATCTTCCCGATGACTATGTTGAGGGGCAAGAGCTACCCGGAGTCGTCGTTACGGGCTCCTGGACATCCGTTAAAGAGCAAATGTCTGGACTGTATGCCGAAGCCTTGGCCGATCGCGGCTATGCGGCCCTGGCCTTCGACTTCCGCAACTTTGGCAACAGTGAGGGGGATATTCGCGCCCTCGAAAGTCCGGCGATGAAGATTGAGGATATTCAGGCGGCGGCGGAATTTCTGCCCACCCTGCCGGAAGTGGCGGATGGTGCCGTCGGCGGCCTGGCGGTCTGTGCCTCGGCGGGCTATATGGCCCACGCGATCGCCAACGGTGCCCCCTTCGACTCCTTCGTGACCGTTGCGGCCTGGCTCCACGACAGCGAAACTGCCCGTGAGATTTACACCCCAGAACGCTACGACCGCCTGATTGCCGCCAGCCAGCAGGCCCAGGCCTATTTTGAAGCCGATGGCACCATCCAGTACACCCTGGCCGCCACTAACAACGAAGACATTGACCTGGCCGCCATGCGCTGGGCCGACCCTAGTTTCTACTACACCAATCCCCAGCGGGGCGCGATTCCCGCCTACGACAACCGCTTCCCGATCATGGCCTGGGAAGAATGGCTCACCTTCGATGCCCTGGCCGCCGCCGAGGGGATTGAGGTGCCCTACCGGATGATCCACGGGGATGACATGGTCCTGCCCGACAATGCCCAGGCCTTCTACGCCACAGTGTCCGCTCCCAAATCCATCGCCTGGCTGGAAGGCTTTCAGATGGACTATTACGACCAGGCCGAGCGAGTTGACCAGGCGACGGCACTGGTGGTGGAGCATTTTGAGGCGACTCTGTCAGTACCTACTCCGCGTTAGGAGTTTTGTTGGCGAAGCATCTCCGAAGGAGAGATTTTGAACTTTGAACTCTCCCCCTCAACCTTTGACCATTCATTCCAATCTATTCATCCAACCGTAAGGAGACATTTTATGGACTACTACACCCTTGGCAACACCGGACTAAAAGTGAGCCGTCTGGCTCTCGGCACCATGACCTTTGGCGACGACTGGGGCTGGGGCGCCGATGAGGCCAACGCCCGCCAAATCTTCGACGCCTACCTGGAGGCGGGGGGCAATTTCATCGACACGGCAGATTTGTACACCAACGGCAACAGCGAGCGCATGGTGGGCAAGTTTGTGGCCGAGACCAACAGCCGCGATCGCGTCATCATCACCACCAAGTTCAGCTACAACGCCGAACCGGGCAACCCCAACGCCGGGGGCAACGGGCGCAAAAATATCCTGCGGGCGGTGGAAGGTTCCCTGCAACGCCTGGGCACCGACTACATCGATGTCTACATGCTGCACACCTGGGACCAGGTCACTCCCGCCGAGGAAGTCATGCGCACCCTAGATGACCTGGTGCGATCGGGCAAGGTGCGCTACGTGGCCCTGTCCGATGCCCCCGCCTGGTATGTGGCCCAGGCCCAAACCCTGGCCACCGAACGGCACTGGGAGCCGATCAGCACCGTTCAGCTGGAATATTCCCTGGCGGAGCGCAATATTGAATTTGAATACACCGCCCTGGCCAAGCACCTGGGTACGGGCCTGATGGTGTGGTCGCCCCTGGCCAGCGGCTTACTCTCCGGCAAGTGACAAACCGTCGGAGGATGGGGGGGAAGGTTCCGGTCGCCTGGCTCTGCTGGCCAACAGCGGCAACCCCGCCTTCAACAAGTTCACCGACCAGAACTGGGCCATTGTGGCAGAGCTGGAATCGGTGGCCCAGGAACTGAATCGCTCCATGGCGCAGGTAGCCCTCAACTGGGTGGCCCATCGTCCGGCGGTGGCCTCGGTGATTATCGGTGCCACCAAGCTGCACCAGCTCCAGGACAATCTTGGAGCGCTGGATTTTGACATTCCCCCTGAGCTACAGCAGCGCCTGGAGACCGCCAGCCGCCCAGAGCCTCGCTTCCCCTACACGTTCTTCGAGCCGGGACTGCAGGGCATGATCAACGGCGGTGCCACCGTGGGGGATAAGCCCAGCTCTTACCATCAGTTGGTTTTGGTAACAGGCTCAGGGGCAGGGGTGGCGGCGGAGTAAAAAAGCGGGGATAAGTCACCAGGACTTGATATCAAACCCTGGTGGCTGAAGGCATCTGGTAACCCGGTGTGGATTGGGACAGGGTGATTTCTTCTGGACTCATGCCTTCTGCAATGGTCTCAAACAGGGGCGTCGAGAGGTAACGTTCGCCGGTGTC
>JAAUUR010000311.1 GCA_012031045.1 Leptolyngbyaceae cyanobacterium SM2_5_2 | reverse complement strand
GGGAGGGCGGCTTGGCTGGCTGGTCGCGGGAGTGATGTGGCTTCCTTGACGGCTCTCGTGTTCTATACCTCGGCCTTTGTCGCTGAGATTGTGCGGGCCGGTATTCAGTCGGTTTCTAAAGGGCAGTGGGAGGCCGCCCGCTCCCTAGGATTGCACCCCGGCATTGTTATGCGTCTGGTGGTCTTTCCCCAGGCGCTGCGGGTGATTATTCCGCCCATGAACAGCCAGTACATGAACCTCACTAAAAACTCCAGTCTGGCTTTTGCCGTGGCGTTTCCCGAAATCTATTCCATTGCTACGACTACCTACAATCAAACCGGTCGCCCGGTGGAAGTTCTCCTGGTGATGATGGCGACCTACCTAACCCTCTGCTTGCTGATCACAGTGGTGATGAACCATTTCAACCGGGCCGTGCAGTTTAAGGAACGCTAACCCATGACAACCGTAACGCCTGATTCTTTTTCCTCTGCGCCCCCTGACGTAGTAGCGCTAGGGCCAGTGCCATGGGTTAGGAAGCACCTATTCAGCGACTGGTTCAACAGCCTTTTGACCATTGTCATCGTCGCGATTTTTGGCTGGGGCCTATTTCGCCTGATTACTTGGGCCTTGACTACGGCCCAATGGCAGGTGATTCCCAATAACTTTGGCCTGTTTATGACCGGCACCTTTCCGCCCGAACTTTACCTGCGGATTTGGGCCTTGCTAGGGGTTATCTGCGGGCTGGCAGGGTTATCGTGGGGTGTGCTGGGGCGCAATGTTTCTACCCTGTTCAGCCGCAATATCTTAATTGGTCTGGCTGTAGTCTGCGCGTTTATTGTCCTGTTTCCGCCAACCCGGCCTGGTGCTGCCAAACTGTTGCCAATCGTCGCCTTAGTGGCTGGCATGGCCGCCGTGGGGCGGCAAGTAGGCCGTCGGTTTCCTGGGGTGGGCAAGTGGGTGTCTCTGTCCTGGTTTTTATCGTATTTTGTGGCGCTTTGGTTGATTGGCGGCGGGCTGGGCCTGACCCGCGTTTCCACCAATGAGTGGGGCGGGCTGTTGCTGACTTTATTTGCCGCCGTTAGCGGGATTGCCCTCTGTTTCCGCTGGGGTTAATCCTGGCGTTGGGCCGGCGCAGTGCCCTGCCTGTGGTGCGCTGGTTGTCCACAGCTTACATTGAGCTGGTGCGGGGAGTGCCCCTGGTCGCCTTCCTGTTCATGGGGCAAGTGATGATTCCGTTGTTTTTGCCCGTCGGTTCTCGCCCCGACCGAATCCTGCGGGCTATTGTGGCTCTAGCGTTATTTAGCGCCGCCTACCTGGCTGAAAATGTGCGAGCTGGTCTACAAGCGGTGCCTAGAGGCCAGCGAGAAGCGGCCATGTCCTTGGGGTTAAACACGCCGCTCACCCTCGGCCTGATTGTGCTGCCCCAGGCGCTTAAGATCGCGATTCCGGCCATTGTGGGGCAGTTTATCAGCCTGTTTCAGGACACCACCCTGCTGGCCATTGTGGGTCTGGCAGAACTGCTCGGCATTGGTAAGTCCATTTTGGCCAACCCCACCTATCTGGGCCGCTACGCTGAGGTCTACCTGTTCCTAGCGGTGATTTACTGGTTCTTCTGCTACGCCATGTCCCTCGGTAGCCGCAGGATTGAGGAAAAACTTAATACTGAGCGATGAGAACGGCGGAAAACGGCGATTGGGAGAATACGGCGGCATGGCAGCGGCAAGGGCAGAAAGGCAAGCGAGCATGTCTCTCCGTGTAACAGTTAACAGTCTGAAAGCCAGAAACCTCCTAGGGTTAAGGCAAAATATCAATACATAGCTGGAGTTCGGCAACTCAGCCAGGGTGGATTACCCTTAGCCATCGTTAAGCGGCCTAGAAGGCCGTCATTTAGAGGAAACAGTTCATGACACAGTTTCAGACGGAGCAACCCGCTGCTCAGCAGACCGGCACTGAGCCTGTCATTGTCGCTAGGGATGTGGAAAAGTGGTACGACAACGGCTTCCATGTGCTCAAGGGCGTCAGTATGACGGTTTACAAGGGCGAGGTGCTGGTGGTGATGGGGCCGTCGGGGTCGGGTAAATCCACCTTTATCCGTACCTTTAATGCCTTAGAACCCTACCAGAAAGGCAGTATTGAAGTAGACGGCATCACCATCTCCCACGACTTGAAAAACATTGAGGCCATCCGCCGAGAGGTGGGCATGGTGTTTCAACAGTTCAATCTGTTTCCTCACTTAACGGTGTTGCAGAACGTTACCCTGGCCCCCATTTGGGTGCGGCGCTGGCCCAAGGCCAAAGCTCAGGAGGTGGCCATGCAACTGCTGGAGCGGGTTGGCATTTTAGAGCAGGCCCACAAGTTTCCGGGCCAGCTTTCCGGGGGGCAGCAGCAGCGGGTGGCCATTGCCCGATCTTTAGCCATGCAGCCTAAGGTCATGCTGTTTGACGAGCCCACCTCAGCCCTCGACCCTGAGATGGTGCGGGAAGTGCTGGACGTGATGAGAACCCTGGCTGACTCTGGTATGACCATGGTGTGCGTTACCCACGAGGTTGGCTTTGCCCGCGAGGTGGCGGATCGGGTGGTGCTGATGGATGGCGGCTACCTGGTGGAAGAAAACACGCCCCCAAGAATTTTTTAATAACCCCCGTGAAGAGCGCACTCAAAAGTTCCTCTCGCAAATTTTATAGGGGTATCAACCTAGGCCAGACCAGTTTTGCGAACCCAGAATATGGGAGCTAGGAGGAATGTAGGAGCTAGGAGCCAGAAATTCTACCAGCATCCGAGGTTGCTAATGTTTGATGGCAGAAGTAACACACTCATCTGCCAGGGCAGGAACCTTTTTTCCATCTAGGTTCTCGTTCCCTATTCTGCCTTCCTATCCTAGGGGGAAAAATCGTACTCCTGCATCTCCAAGTTGCAGCCATCCTGCTGGTTCAGGGCGCGCTTAATCGGGTTAATGTCGCGGAAGCCCTCGGAACCTCGCTGTTCTAGCGTCGCCTGAAACCGCTCAGCAAAGGTAGCCACACAGCGACTGCGGCTCTTAGATAACGGCTCCAAACTACTGAGGGCGGTGTCTAAATCCCAAACCCCGACAGCGGCATGCAATTGTTCCCAATCCCGGCTTTCTCGGCTGTTGGTGGCCACCTTGAGCTGGTGGCGGGCCAGAATGTTGTAAGCCAGCCAAAAGCTGACGCTTAAAATAGCCGCCATTCCCAATGAAATGATGCAACCCGCCAGCGGGGTACTACGGTCAAAGATGCCCCTATGGCCACGTTTAGCAGCCTTAGCAGACTGAGCGTAGTAGTTGACAAAGGGCGGCATCTGGTCAATGAACCAGACCTCAATTCCTGCTGTTTTTAGCTGTTCAGCGGTTTTGTAGGCGTCTTCCCAGTCTTGGGGAGGGGTTAACCCGGCAATTACCGGGCGCTGATCTGGAAAATGGAGTTTTTTACCTTCATCTCGTCAGCTGCGGTCCAGAGGGCGGCCTGGGTAAGCTGGTGAGGGCAGTCGATGGCGTAATCTTGAGTCAAAATATCGACGTGGCCGGTAGGGCTGGGCACCTGCCGATAGACGCTGTGGCCATGCTCTTCTAGCCAGCGTGACAGAAATAACTGTAAGCCTTCTTGATTGGAAAACTCCATGGATAGGGACTGCGCGGTCGCCAAGGATTAAGGAACTATTTGTACTACTACTTATTGTGCCTTTGTCAAGCTGATTTTGCCGTTGTCCATTGAGCACAAAACGGTTTTAAGGCGTTGTTGGGGTAAGTGTATCGATATTACGTTAAAAAAGCTGGTAAAAAAGCCCTTTCCCTGAACTAGCCAGAGAAAGGGGCACCTTGGAGATAACAGGTGAAGCGATGGGCTGAATCAATAGCCTAGTGTTTGGATTGAGGATCGCCGCTAAAGGGCTGAAGCCCCGTTGCCGGGTAATCATCGTGGGTAGGCCCAAACAACTCCAGAATAGCTTCGACGAGGTCGCCGAAAAATCCCTTTTGCTCCCTTAATTCAGGCAGCGCCTCTCGCACATGGTCAGGCGAGAAGGTATACCCTTGGCCTTCGGCCAAATCCACCAGTTCGGCTGGTTGATCTAGCTCTTGTACCTGGCTCTTGAGATCAGGATTGGTAGCAGCGTGCTTAAAAAAACGACAGAGCATTTTCTTTCGACATACCATTCGCTTCCATGACTGAACAGGCAGAGCGTCATACTCTAGCTCTAGTGTCGCGCTGACTGAGGGAGTTCAGGCGACCATCTCAACACAACCTTGCATTTCTTGAAACGATGTAATTAGCACCGTGGTTAGCGTCCCCTCGCGGCCAGGGAGTCGGCTTAACCCCCTTTCCCCACCCTCACGTGCTAGCCTCTCCCAGCGTGCCCCCAAGCCCTAACTGAAATGGGATAGGTCGATTTATCAACCTATCCCAACATTTGCATAAGCGCCCCCTGAAGCGGTAAGATAACATTAAGTAATGTAAATATTCTTCTAAGGAATAATTATTGATGCTCTCTCAGGTTTTCTTGTTAGCGGCTGGTTTCTTCCTGACTGGTTAGTCCTGGGCTATGGGCCATGGGGCTTAACCCGACTGGGTTGCTACGGTTCTCCCTACCCGCAATGGCCGCCAAATTACGTAAAGTATTATTGAGACAAGGTGTTATTGATTACTCCCTTTCATGGCTGATTGTTAAGGCTACTACCGGCACCCACGGCTCAGGCTTGGTTTAGTCCACTTGGTTGATTTAGCTCCGTCGATTAGTTCACCTTCCCCTCACCGCACTGGATACTCCTAACCGCCATGTTTGAACATTTTACGAACACTGCCATCGCCGTCATTATGAAAGCCCAGGAAGAGGCCCGCCGATTGCGCCACAACTTTGTGGGTACTGAGCAGTTGCTTCTGGGTTTGATTAAGGAAGACGCGACCCTTTCGGCCAAGGTACTCGATGAGTTTGGGGTTAACCTTGATGATGCCAGGGCCGAGGTTGAAGCCATCATTGGCCGGGGCAGCGGTAGCGTGCCCCCCGAAATTCCCTTTACGCCCAAGGTTAAACAGGTCTTCGAGCAAGCCTTTCAAGAAGCTCGCAAGATGGATGCCACCTACATTGAGCCTGAGCACTTACTGCTCAGCCTGACTCAAAACACCGAGAGCGTAGCCTACCGCGTGCTGACTAACCTGGGCGTTGATCCGGCTAAGGTGCGCACTCGCATTATTCAAGAGTTGGGAGAGGTGGCGGCTGTTCCGGCCGGGCAAACAGAGGGAGGGCGAGATCGCGAGCCGGCCCGCAAGCGCGGCAAAATTTTGGCCGAATTTGGTACTGACCTGACGGAACTGGCGGCTTCCGGCAAAATTGACCCGGTGGTGGCCGGGCCAGGGAAATTGAGCGCGTAGTTCAGATTCTTGGTCGCCGCACCAAAAATAATCCCATCCTGGTAGGGGAACCAGGGGTAGGAAAGACCGCCCTCGCTGAGGGGTTAGCCCAGCGCATCGTCAACCAGGATGTGCCCGATGCCCTCCTCAATAAACGTGTCATTAGTTTAGACATGGGCTCTCTGGTCTCCGGCACCCGCTTCCGAGGTGATTTTGAAGAACGCCTCACCCAACTGGTGGATGAGGTTCGTAAGGATCCCAACGTGGTGCTGGTCATCGATGAAATTCATACCTTGATTGGGGCGGGTTCCCTGGAGGGTGGTATGGATGCGGCTAACCTGCTCAAGCCGGCCCTGGCCCGGGGCGAGATGCAGTGTATCGGCGCGACTACCCTGGATGAGTTCCGTAAATACATCGAGCGCGATGCCGCCCTGGAGCGCCGCTTTCAGCCCGTGATGGTGGCCCCTCCCTCGGTGGATGACACGATTGAAATCCTGCAGGGCATCCGCAGCCGCTACGAGCAATTTCACCAGGTCACGATTACAGACGAGGCGCTGGTGGCGGCGGCTCGGTTGTCGGATCGATACATTAGCGATCGCCATCTCCCCGATAAAGCCATCGACCTGATCGATGAAGCCGGTTCCCAGGTTAAGCTGCGCTCTACGCCCAAGTATCCTTCCCAGGAACTCAAGCAGCAGCTTCGTCAGCTCACTCAGGGCATTGACGATGCCGTTCAGCGGCAAGACTTTGGCAAAGCGGCCACCCTCCGCCGTGAGCGCCAGACCCTGCTAGAGCAGCTTCTGCCCAACCAGCCGGAGTATGCCGAAGCCGATGTTGTGCCCCAGCTTAAGCCCTCCCTGGTGGATGAAGAAAGCATTGCCGATGTGGTGGCTGCCTGGACGGGCATCCCTGTTAACCGCATGACAGAACCGAATCTGCCCGGCTT